>DASCPR010000334.1:0-7156 GCA_036012625.1 Prochlorococcaceae cyanobacterium Fu_MAG_50 | reverse complement strand
ATGCAGGGGCGCATCGTCATCGGAGAAGGCGAGCGCGACGAAGCACCGATGCTTTACATCGGCGAGGAGGTTGGCAGTGGCAGCGGCCCTGGCGTTGATTTCGCCGTGGATCCCTGCGAAGGCACCAACCTCTGCGCGAACAACCAACGTGGCTCCATGGCTGTGCTTGCAGCCTCGGATACCGGTGGATTGTTCAACGCCCCAGACTTCTACATGAAGAAACTTGCTGCGCCCCCTGCGGCCAAAGGCAAGGTGGACATCAGCAAGTCGGCAACCGAGAACATCCGGATCCTCAGCGAGTGCCTTGGCATGGCTGTCAGTGAGCTGACAATCGTTGTGATGGACCGGGCACGCCACAAAGATCTGATTGCTGAGATCCGTGCAACGGGGGCCCGTGTGCAACCCATCTCAGATGGTGATGTTCAGGCCGCCATCGCCTGTGGCTTCGCTGGTACCGGCACCCATTGCCTGATGGGGATCGGAGCGGCTCCCGAAGGGGTGATCTCCGCCGCTGCGATGCGGGCCCTTGGCGGCCACTTCCAGGGGCAACTTGTGTATGACCCCGCTGTAGCTCAGACATCAGAGTGGGCGGATCTGACCAAGGAAGGCAATCTTGCCCGCTTGACTGAAATGGGCATCAGTGATCCCGATCGTATTTATGAAGCGGAGGAGCTGGCCTCAGGAGAGAATGTGGTGTTTGCCGGCAGTGGCATCACCGATGGTCTGCTTTTCCATGGCGTTAAGTTTGAAAAGGACTGCACCCGTACAAGCAGCCTTGTGATCAGCACTCTTGATGACACCTGCAGGTTCACCAACACTGTTCACATCAAGGACGGTGCCAAGAGCATTGCCCTGAGCTGACCACCATCGAACGGATCCCAGGAACGTCCCCATGCATATAGCCGTCGTTGGTCTGAGTCATCGCACGGCTCCTGTTGATATCAGGGAGAAGCTCAGCATCCCTGAGCAGACCATGGAGACGTCCCTGCAGACCCTTCGCGGGGATGAACAGGTGCTTGAGGCCTCGATCCTCAGCACCTGCAACAGGCTTGAGATCTATACCCTTGTCCGTCATCCGGAGCTTGGAGTCTCAGCTGTTAACGAGTTCCTGAGACGTCATTCCGGCCTCGCTACAGCCGATCTCTCTCCACATATTTTCAGTTATCACCACGAGGAGGCTGTTGCCCATCTGATGCGGGTGGCGGCGGGTCTCGACAGCCTTGTTCTCGGTGAGGGGCAGATCCTCTCCCAGGTCAAGAAGATGGTGCGATTGGGTCAGCAGCATGACTCGATCGGACCGATCCTCAACAGGCTTCTCACCCAGGCTGTCAGCACAGGCAAGCGGGTTCGAAGTGAGACAAATCTCGGTACCGGCGCCGTTTCGATCAGTTCTGCAGCGGTGGAGCTGGCCCAATTGAAGCTCGGTCAGTCCAGGGGGGAGGACAGGTTGCTGACCCTTGAATCCGAGCAGGTGGGTGTTGTGGGTGCAGGACGGATGAGTCGTCTGTTGCTGCAGCACCTTCAGGCCAAGGGGTGCTCCGGTGTGCTGTTGCTTAATCGGACCCTTGATCGCGCCCAGGCCCTGGCGGATGATTTCCCAGGACTGCCTGTGCAGATCCGCTCAATTGACGATCTTGATCTTTGCCTGAGTACCTGCTCTCTGGTTTTCACCAGTACGGCGGCTGAACAACCGATCATCGATGCGGCAAGGCTTCGGAGTCTCAATCGACGCAGTTGCCTGCGTTTGATCGATATCGGTGTCCCTCGCAACATCGCTGCGGATGTGGCAGGCCTTCAGGGGGTTGAGTCCCATGATGTGGATGATCTCGAGGAGGTGGTTTCCCGGAATCAGGAAGCTCGTCAGCAGGTGGCACTGGAAGCTGAAGGCCTTCTCCAGGAGGAGGGGAGACTCTTCCTGGAATGGTGGGACAGCCTTGAGGCGGTGCCCACCATCAATCGGCTGAGGGCCTCGCTTGAATCCATCCGCACCGAGGAATATCAGAAGGCTCTGAGTCGTATGGGGCCTGATTTCTCGGCGAGGGAACTCAAGGTTGTGGAGGCCCTGAGCAAGGGAATCATCAACAAGATTCTGCACACACCGGTGACCCGGTTAAGGGCCCCTCAGGGGCGCCCTGAGCGACAGCAGGCGCTGAGAACGGTTGAGCAACTCTTTGGACTCGAGTCTCCTCAGGAGGATCGTTGAGCTCCCTCAGGGGCGTCGCGTTCTGATTCGCAGCAGACTTGTTCGATCTCAGCTCTTGGTGGGCTTGGACCGTCCACCGTCCTGTAAGTTTGCATCTCAATGCAGATCTGGGGAGGGGCATGAAGCGTGTTCTGGCTATCATTCTCGGTGGAGGAGCAGGAACAAGGTTGTATCCGCTCACCAAAATGAGAGCCAAGCCGGCGGTGCCTCTGGCTGGCAAATACAGACTTATCGACATCCCGATAAGCAACTGCATCAACTCGAATATCAACAAGATGTACGTGTTGACCCAGTTCAACAGCGCATCTCTGAATCGACATCTCAGTCAGACCTACAACCTCAGCGCATCTTTCGGACAGGGATTTGTCGAAGTGCTGGCTGCACAGCAAACCCCCGAGAGTCCATCCTGGTTTGAGGGTACCGCTGATGCGGTACGTAAGTTTCAGTGTCTGTTTCAGGAATGGGATGTTGATGAGTATCTGATCCTTTCCGGTGATCAGCTTTATCGGATGGATTACAGCCTGTTTGTTGAGCACCATCGCAAAAGTGGTGCTGATCTGACTGTGGCTGCCCTGCCTGTCGATGCAGAGCAGGCAGAGGCCTTTGGCTTGATGCGAACCGATGAGCAAGGCCAGATTCGTGAGTTTCGCGAAAAGCCAAAGGGCGAATCACTGAAGGAAATGGCCGTTGACACTTCTCGCTTCGGGCTTTCGCCTGAATCTGCAAAACAGAAGCCCTACCTGGCCTCAATGGGTATTTATGTTTTCAGCCGGGAGACGCTTTTTGATCTGCTTCACCAGAATCCAACCCATAAGGATTTTGGCAAGGAGGTGATCCCAGAAGCTCTGGAGCGTGGTGACAAGCTCAAGAGTTATGTCTTTGATGCCTACTGGGAAGATATCGGAACAATAGGTGCGTTCTACGAAGCCAATCTGGCACTGACTGAACAACCAACTCCACCGTTCAGTTTTTACGATGAGAAGTTCCCGATCTACACAAGGCCCCGTTATCTGCCGCCAAGCAAATTAGTGGATGTGCAGGTGACTAATTCGATCATTGGCGAAGGCTCCATCCTCAAAGCCTGCAGCATTCATCATTGCGTGCTTGGTATCCGAAGCCGTGTCGAATCTGAGGCTGTGCTCCAGGACACGTTGTTGATGGGCTCGGATTTCTTTGAATCTTCTGAGGATCGTGCTGAGTTGAGAAAACGGGGTGGAATCCCTCTCGGTGTGGGTCGAGGCACCACGATCAAGAAGGCGATTATTGATAAAAACGCCCGGATCGGAGAAAACGTCACGATCGTCAACCGAGAGGGCATTGAGGAGGCTGATCGTTCTGATGAAGGCTTCTATATCCGCAATGGCGTGGTTGTGGTGGTGAAGAACGCCAGCATCTCCGATGGCACGATCATCTAGCTCATCCAGTGATGGGCTGATCCAGTGATCCGGTCATCGACTGATCCTGTGGTCTGAGGGCAGCCGTTTCGGGATTGTTCAGGCTCTGCCTGAATCAAGCCATTCTGCAAAGCCCAGGGCTCAACTCCAGAGCTCAGCCCTGGAGGCACTCACAAACAAGACAACTCTGTCAGCTGTTGCCGAAATGGCGGCCAAATTCAGCCTCTGATGGTCACACTGACAACAGTCAGTGTTTCCCTGGGTGATGGCAAAGGCTCATTTTGGTTTGATCGGTCTTGGTGTGATGGGGGAGAACCTTGTCCTCAACGCTGAACGCAACGGTTACAGCAGCGTCGTTTACAACCGAACCTATGCCAAGACAGAGGAGTTTCTGAACGGTCGCGGTTCAGGCAAGAACATTCAGGGCGCCAAGGATCTTCAGGAATTCGTCAACAAGCTCGACCACCCAAGACGGATCCTGATGATGATCAAGGCGGGGCCTGCAATAGACGCCGTGATTGAGCAGATTTCCCCTTTGCTCGAGAAGGGAGATCTGCTCATTGATGGTGGCAATTCTGAATATCACGACACTGAGCGCCGTGTTGCTGAATTGGAGAGCAAGAGTTTCGGATATATCGGTATGGGGGTTTCCGGAGGGGCCAAGGGTGCTCTGGAAGGTCCGAGCATGATGCCTGGAGGCACGAAGTCCTCTTATGACGCCATCGAAGGCTTGGTCAAAAAGATGGCTGCCCAGGTTGAGGATGGTCCCTGTGTCACCTATATCGGCCCAGGCGGTTCCGGTCACTTCGTCAAGACCGTCCATAACGGCATTGAATACGGAATCGAGCAGATCATTGTCGAGGCCTATGACCTGATGAAGAGGGTCGGCGGCATGAGCGCTGAGCAGATGGCCGATGTGCTCGGCCACTGGAACTCCACCGAAGAGCTCTCCTCCTTCCTTGTTGAGATCACTGAGGTGTGTCTGCGCACCAAGGATCCCGAAGATGGCCAGGCCCTGGTCGAGAAGATCCTCGATGAGGCTGGCCAGAAGGGGACAGGTCTCTGGACTGTCGTCAGCGCTCTGCAGATGGGCGCCTCTGTGCCCACGATTTATGCAGCCCTCAATGGACGGGTGATGAGTTCGATGAAGGGCCAGCGGATCAAAGCTGAATCCATCCTCAAGGGACCGGCGATCAAGCCTTTCGATCTGGGCACTGCCGCTGATGGCATGGCACCGTTGATGGATGCGGTGGTGCTGGCATGCATCGCCAGTTACGCCCAGGGAATGGAGCTGCTTCGCATTGCCTCTGCAGAGCACAACTACAACCTGCAGATGCCAGCCATTGCTCAGATCTGGAAGGGGGGCTGCATCATCCGTGCCCGCCTGCTGAAGCGCATCCAGGATGCCTTCAATCGCGATGCCGAGCTTGCCAACCTGATGATCGATCCCTGGTTCTCAGAGCAGATCAACCGGCGCTTGCCCAATCTTGCCAAGGTTGTTGCCGGTGCAGCAGAAGCTGGGGTTCCTGTGCCCTGCTTGAGCAGCACCCTTGATTACATCAACAGTTACCGCACGGCGCGCCTTCCCCAGAATCTTGTTCAGGCCATGCGCGATGCTTTTGGTTCCCATACCTATCAGCGGGTCGACAAGCAAGGCACTTTCCACACCGAATGGCTCGATTGAGGCTGACTCGATGACGACTTATCGCGTGGAGCAGGCGAAGGATTCCAAGGATCTGGCTCGACGAGCCTCCGAGACCATCGCCTCCTATATCGATCTCGCCCTGGATCAGCGGGATCGAGCTCAGATTGCCTTGTCTGGAGGCAAGACGCCTGGGCTGGCCTATGGCCTGCTCGCTCAGGAGCACCTGCCCTGGGATCGTGTTGATGTTTTTCTCGGTGATGAGCGCTGGGTTCATCCAGATGATGAGGCCAGCAATGCCCATATGCTTCGCCAGACGTTGATGGCCCAGGGCCCAGGGACGAAGGCCGCCTTTCATCCAGTTCCCACCACAGAACTTGCCGATGCAGAGGCCAGTGCTGCAGCTTTTGCTCAGTTGCTGCAGTCTGTTTGCCCTGGCAGCCCGCCAGTCTTTGATCTGATGTTGCTCGGGCTCGGTGATGATGGCCATACGGCCTCGCTGTTTCCTGGCACTGAGGCTCCTTTGGTGACGGATCGCTGGGCCACCGTCGGTCGCGGCAAGGGCCTTGATCGGATCACACTCACCGCTCCAGTACTCAGTGCAGCCCGTCAGGTGATCTTTCTGGTCAGTGGTGCGGGCAAGCAAGAGGCCCTCAAGCGCCTGCTGGATCCGTCTGAATCACCTCAGCGCACCCCTGCCAAGTTGGTTCAGCCCCGCTCAGAGGTTCTGATCCTTGGCGATAAGGAGGCCATCGCAGCTCTCTGAGCTCCTCTGCCAGCTCGAAGCATTCAGGCCGCCCATTGTCTTCGCCGCCCATTGTCTTCGCCGCCTATTGATGCTGTCCCCTGAGTCGCCGCTCAGTTGGTCAGCAGTCATTGCTGCAGCCGCTGATGTCTGTCTGACACCCAGGCGTCATGCGGTTTGCTTGCAGAAAACTCCGCTGAGATCTCCAGCAAGGATGAGCTGGATGATCTGAGGGTTCAGCTGGTGGGATCAACCGGTGCATCCCAGCCTCTGTCAGGGGCAGCATCCTGTCTGGATGAACAGTGAAACGGTGAGCGCTGCGGACCTCCCCAGGACGGGGCCCCCTTGAGGCTCTGGCAAGGCGTCTGCGGGCCCTGCTGACACCGGTTCAACAGAGTGAGTTAATCCGTCACAGCACCTTTGCTGCTGCAGCTCACCAGACGTGCGTATTTAGCAAGTACGCCAGATCTGTATCGCGGTGTTGGTTTCGTCCAGGCGGCACGGCGATTTTGCAGTTCTTCTTCGTCAACATTGAGCTGCAGCAGCAGTTGGTTGGCATCCACGCTGATGCTGTCACCTTCATGCACCAGTCCGATGGTGCCGCCAACGGCAGCCTCAGGCGCCACGTGACCCACCACCAGGCCATAGGTTCCGCCGCTGAAACGGCCATCGGTGATCAAGGCCACCTTGTCGCCAAGGCCCTGTCCCACGATTGCGGAGGTGGGGGCCAGCATCTCGCGCATGCCGGGTCCGCCGACAGGCCCCTCGTTGCGCACCACCACCACATCACCAGGGTTGATGTGATTGGCGAGGATTGAAGCCAGACAGTCTTCTTCGCTTTCAAACACCCGTGCCGGGCCAGTCAGTACAGGTGTCTTGACCCCACTGATCTTGGCGACGCCCCCTTCACTGGCGAGGTTCCCCTTGAGAATGGCCAGATGACCCTTTGCATAGATCGGCTTGCTCAGGGGCCGGATCACGTCCTGGTCAGCAGGTGGTTGTGAGGGCACATCGGCGAGAAGTTCAACCAGGGTCTTGCCTTCCACGTTGCGGCAGTGGCCATGCAGTAACCCTGCATCGAGCAGAAGTTTCATCACCTGGGGGATGCCGCCGGCCTTGTGCAGGTCAACGGTCACATAATGGCCGCTGGGCTTGAGATCACAGATCACAGG
>DASCPR010000333.1:0-2250 GCA_036012625.1 Prochlorococcaceae cyanobacterium Fu_MAG_50 | reverse complement strand
CGGCAAGTTTGTAGGAGGCATCAGGACTCGACTCAGGATTGGCAAGCACCCGGGTTGCAAGCTTCTGAAGTGCCTTCAGCAGAAGTGGATCCAGCTCACCCTTGAGAATGGAGCGAGGGAAAAGATCAAGAACATCCATACTTCCAGCTGATGCAGCAGTCATAGCAATGGATTCAGGAGGGGGATGAGTGAAACTCGCAGGTTTTTAGATGAACAATTAGCTAAATGCAAGCGGCGTTTTAGCTGGACAAAGCAGAGCCAATAATCCGTAGTAATACCTACGAAAGTTTGTAGAAACGTACGAATTAAACCTACGGAAGAAACAGATGTCTTACAAGCTCAGCTGGTTACGTGTGTGTTGTGGTCGAGGGATGGCACTGGCCCATTTCCACGAGCACGAGCAGAGCAGCTGTTCAATGGCAGTGCAGGCCTGGTTTGAAGAGCGGTTGAGCAGACTGCAGCTGCTTGATGACGAGCGCTGCCCCAATGTATGGATGTCAAGAAAATGACCGAGATCGTGGGCCATTTGCCGGAGCTATTCAGTGCTGCCAAGCAGGCCAAGGTCTGGTGGAGGAGAGACGTGATCGAATGCAGCGGTGGAGCAAGGGACAACAACGTCGTCAACAAACAGGCCTATCAACAGTCAGACCAGACAGAACATCAGGTTCTGACCGCGGGGCAAGATCGCCTTCAGCCAAGGAGATCGTCAACTGCAAACCCCATGGAGCCGCCAAGCTGAAGCAATGATCAGTGAATGTAGTGCCCTGGTACAGGCTTCATAAAAGTCACAACAACAACTCGCATGCGTCAGGATGAGATCAATACAGAATTGCCATGACAGCAAGCAGAAAAGAGATCCTGGCAACATCGGCAGGCTGGGTCGCCGCAACCCTCAATGTCATCCCTGGGCTTGGCGCTGGATACCTCTATCAACGCCGTTGGAAGGCCTACTGGGTCACGACTGTGATTGCTACTGCTTGGTTTGTGGCCGGTGCAATCCTCGGACAGAATGCTGAAGGGGCGGACGAGGCACAAAACCAGATCGTTGGCTTAGCCGGACTGATTGGTTTGGCAGTGGCCACAGCCACGGAAGCTGGCCTGGCAACCAAAAAAGCTCGTGAGTAAGGCCAAGCAGGTTTTCTCAAAGAGCATCACGATCTGTTCGATCCTTTCAATCCTCGTCGGAGTGATCGAACTAATCGCCAGCAAACACTGAACTGGTCATGATCAATAGTTCTATTTTGAAAATCAAGGAATTTTGCTTGCGCTGGGCAGTG
Source organism: Prochlorococcaceae cyanobacterium Fu_MAG_50 (assembly GCA_036012625.1). Classification (GTDB taxonomy): domain Bacteria; phylum Cyanobacteriota; class Cyanobacteriia; order PCC-6307; family Cyanobiaceae; genus DASCPR01. Next base: position 973 of record DASCPR010000333.1, on the reverse strand, counting down.
AAACGGTTACCAGCAAGCTAAATGAAGACGCCAAGGCCTAAATGCAGACTGTGGAAGCATTCATTTTCTATTCCGTATCTATTCCATGCCGTGATGGAGGACACTCACTTGTGAGTGATGAATAGAAGGATTGGCAGGGCGAGTGCGCTGCTCACGGCCAAGGCTGCGGCTTCTGAGATGATCCCTCGGCACCAGGTAGGTCGAGACAGGAATCGATCAGGAGACTCCGTGGAGGATGATTAGCCACAGGCATGAAAAAGCCCCACAGATGGGGGCTTGTTTTATTCTCCATCAGGATGGTGGTTGTGAGAATCCAAATGGTCTTGACCAAGGTTGATTTTGATTGCGCCCTAGGAGGCAGCAATGATCAACTGTTGGTGTATTGATAGCGGCCGCCTATCTGTTGAAGTTGCTGATAGTTCAATGAGAGATGTCTGTTGGCATAAGGGTCACGAAGCTCAAAGCGTTGATCAAGCGGGTTATAGCCTGTCACTGCCCATGCATGTCCACCGTGAGCAGAGGTGACCAAACCGGGGTTGCTGGTGGAATTGTTGGCAACAGTGTCATTAAAGTTGCCGGCGGTTACCATGCGATTGCTATTGACCAAGTTGATCAAAGCATCTTCAGTGATACCTGATCCTGTAGTGGCGTAACCAGAGCTTGCATCAACAGAATTACTGGTGTATTCCAAACCAGTGATGTGAGTCATGGCTGGACCCATCCAGCCTCTATTAATTCCATGGTAGGAGTTAGTTCCGTCCTGCTTGATTTTGTTTGATTCGTTGATTTGTGCATAGGCCTTTTCAGCAAGTGCAACCCAGAGCTCATTGTCAGTTGCAACCGATTGCTTACCTGCTGCTCCATCGTCTGCATAAATATAGTTGCCGGACGCATCGGCAGCCATTTTGCGATCCACCGTCACGTAATCGGCCTTTCCATTCGTGAAGAAACGAACCGTCCAGGTGTCATCACC
>DASCPR010000332.1:0-2325 GCA_036012625.1 Prochlorococcaceae cyanobacterium Fu_MAG_50 | reverse complement strand
CTGATCAAGCAAAGCGAGCAATCTTGGCATCGATTCCTGAGGATAATGTTCAACCATGGCCCAGAAAGCCTGGTTTTGAATGTTTGGATTTGGATGCGAAAGGTCCTCAAACAGACGATCCAGATCAGGGCGTGTCTCTTCTGATGAACTCATCCTCATTATCCTGAGAGTAAAAACAGGCCGGGCACTTACGCCCCTGCCTTGCAAGGATCCTAAGCCACCCATCAACCAATCAATCAGCTGACCAAACTGGTTTTAGCTCACAAAAAAAGGAGGCCCTAAGGGGCCTCCAAGCAACTGATCTTTGAAAGCAAAGAATCAGGAAAGAGCGTTGATCAGATAGTCAATGTAGCTCTTGTACTCGTTCAGAGCCTGTGGGCTCATGTCACGTGGAGCGCAACCGCGGTTACGTGTGTAGGTCAGAGCCTCAACATAGGCTGAAGTGGGAAGAGCCAGGCTTCTGAACACTTCACGGGCTCCGGCGATGCCCCACTCGTCGAGGGGACCGGTGCCGCCAACAATCAGGCAGTAGTTGATCAGGCGAAGGTAGTGGCCCAGATCGCGGTAGCACTTGTCTACCTTGGTCTGATTCTCACCAGCTTCGCCGACTGTCCTCAGATAATTGTACTTACTGAAGCAGGCATCGCCAGCCTCCTTGGTGACTTTATCGAGGCCAGCAGCAAGCTTGTCAGCAGCTTCTAGGCGTGCAGCTGCACGTTGAATGTTGCCCTGAACGGCTTCTAGGTCGTTTTGGGTTGGGAAGCGACCGGCTGCGTCAGCAGCGGTAACAACGGTGGTGACAACGGATTTCATCGAGGAGATCCTTAAGATGGATGAGTGTTTGGTTTAAAAAGTGATTGCTCGGATGAATCAGCCGATTGCGCTGATCACGCGATCAAAGTAAGCGGATGCTTCAGAAATCAGCTCAGAGCAATTACCATGAGTCGTTTCCATCTTGCGGTACTTGCTACCACCAGCAGCCGGAGTGTTTGTCTGACCGATCAGAGCGGTTGCAGCAGACTTCATGATCCCAACGGCGCGGGATGCGGACTGAGTGGGAACACCCAGAGCGATGTAAGTCTCCTTCAGACCATTCAGACAACGATCATCAAGAACTGAAGGGTCGCCGGCCAGCAGGGCGTAGGAGATGTAGCGAAGAACGATTTCCCCATCACGCAGGCAGGCAGCCATACGACGGGTGGGGTAGCAGTTGCCGCCAGCCTGAATCAGACCGGTGTTCTCGCAAATCATGCCGGTTACAGCATCGGTGACGATGCAGTAGGCATTGGAGGTGATGGCATTAACGGCATCAAGGCGCTTGTTGCCAGCGGCGACATAGCTACGCAGAGCAGCAATATCATTGCCGCCAACTGCAGCAGTTTTGGCGTCGGCGCTGACGACCGAGCGGGAAAATGCGTCGAGCATTGGGGAGCCAGACAATTAAGGGAGGAATGCGTCTTGATCTAACCGGGGAATGCTTTTGAAATCCGAAAATCCCACAAGGCAGGAATTCAGAAGACAGACAGGCGAAACCCAAGGAAGGTAAAGAGCAAAGCCAAACTAAACGTCGCTTTCCAGTGGCCTCCAAAGAACGACAAGTCACGCAACGCTTCGTCACCATAATGGTGGCGATCGGGAAAACCCAGTTGCAGCAACTCTTTTTGAGTTAATAATCTTCAGCACCTCCCCCCGAGAGAGGTGGCCAAGGCCAGGGCGTGAGCGTTTCTTCGGATTCCCTTCCAAATATTGCCTGAGAGATCTGCCCTCGATCAGGTAAACAGCGCTTGTGAAAACGGGGGGATCGTCAAGTCAGCCTTAGTAATGTGTCAGCACCAGATTTGATTCATGTCAGACCCCACTGCCCAAGAGCTTCAGGAAACCATTGCCGAGCTCTCCGCCTATCGAAATCGGCTCAGGGATCACGTCATCAGCCTGGGGAAAAAGCTGCGTCTGCCTCAAAAACAAATCGAAGTCAACCTTTCTGAGAATCCCGAGCTGCAAAAGATTGAAGGCATGCTCAGCCAACTGGTCTCTCAGCGGGAGGCGCAGTCATAAGCAGCACAGGGAATTCTGGCTCCCCACACGCAATGCATGCGTCCATGTCTTTTTGCATTGTTGCCCACAAAATCAAGGCTCCCCTGTCAGCACACCCGTAGGGTTTCTGTTGAGCTCTTTACTTAGTCCATATGTCGATCGATCTTGCTGCCCAGCTCAAGGAAGGCACCAAGAAAGCTCACACGATGGCGGAGAACACCGGTTTCGTGACCTGCTTCCTCAAGGGTGTGGTTGATAAATCCAGCTATCGCAAGCTGGTCTCTAATCTCT
>DASCPR010000331.1:0-2665 GCA_036012625.1 Prochlorococcaceae cyanobacterium Fu_MAG_50 | reverse complement strand
AGGGGGAGGAGAACCGAGATCGATCAGATCAGACCCGAATCGGAGAAGCGCATGCTCAGATCCAGCCAGCGGCTGCGGGTCACAGGCGCACTGGTGGAGATCAGATCCACTCCGGTGGCGGCATAAGCGCGCAGCTGCTCCGGATCAACGCCGGAGGCTTCCAGCACCAGCCTGCCGGCACCGCAATCTCTGGCCAGATGGCGTAACTGCGGCACCAGCTCCTGCAACTGAGCAGCGCTGAACTCATCCAAGAGCAGCCCATCAGCGCCGGCCCTCACTGCCTGATCCGCCTGTGCAGGGGTTTCAGCTTCAACAATCACCGCAGCCGGCCATGGGGCTGATTGCCGCACCACCTGCACAGCAGCCTCCACACCACCTCCCCAGGCCAGGTGGTTCTCCTTCAGCATTGCAGCGTCATCCAGCCCCATGCGGTGGTTGATGCCACCGCCGCAGCGCACGGCGTACTTCTCCAGCTCCCGCAGCCCCGGGGTGGTCTTGCGCGTGTCCGCCAGTCGTACCCCCGTGCCCTTCAGCTCCGCCACCAGAGCCGCCGTGGCTGTGGCGATCCCCGAAAGGCCCATGGCCAGATTGAGGGCTGTGCGTTCCAGCGCCACCAAAGCCTGGGCTGGCCCACTCAGTTCAAGCAGGCGCTCCCCAGCGGCGACGGACTGGCCATCGGCCACCAGCAACCGCACCTCCGCGCCGCCATCGCCCTCTGGCATCAGCTCCGCCAACAGCGGCCGCACCAGCACGCCCCCGCAGAACAGACCCGGCGCCTTGGCGATCCAGTGGGCCTGACCGGTTCGGCCCTGCAGCGCGGGCGCCGTGAGATCACCGCGACCCAGGTCCTCCTGCAGCCAATCCGCCAACTGCCGGCGCAGGCGGGGCGTCATGGCGAGCGATGACGGGGTCATGGGCGGGTTCGGTGGATCCCTCCATGTTGGGCGAAACGCTGCACTCACTTGCCGATACAGAAACGCGAGAAGATGCGATCGAGCACCGCTTCACTGAGCTCCTCCCCGGTGATCTCTCCGAGGCTGCGAATCGCCTCACGCAGATCAATGGTCCAGAAATCCCAGGGCAGCTTCTCCGCCGCAGCCTGCCTGCTGCACACCAGGGAAGCAGACGCCTGCCTGGCCAGATCCCGCTGACGTTGATTGAGAGCCACCAACAGCCCCCTGGCGTCGCCAGCACCACAGCGCTGCAACATCGCCTCGATCAACTGCTGCTCCCCCTCGCCGCTGAGGCTGCTGAGCCGCACATCGGCAGGGCAAGCCGGCTGCTGCAGTGATGCCGCTGCGGAGACCAGATCCGCCTTGTTGCCCACCAGCAAGCGGGGGATACCGATGGGGATCAGTGCAAGCAGCTGCTCATCAGCAGGGGTCCAGCCAAGGCTGAGATCAAAGATCAACAACACCAGATCAGCCCCCTTGAGGGCTTCATGGCTGCGGGCGATCCCGAGCTGCTCCACCGCGTTGCTGGTACTGCGGATGCCTGCTGTGTCCAGCAGGGTGATCGGCACCCCCTCCAGCACGAGCTCACTTTCGAGCAGATCACGGGTGGTGCCGGGCAGCTCGGTGACAATGGCCCGCTCACGGCGAGAGAGGCGATTCAGCAGGGAGCTCTTGCCCACATTGGGGCAGCCCACCAGGGCCACCCGCAGGCCCTGGTGCAACAACGCACCGCGTTCGCCATCCGCCACCAACTGATCCAGCTCTGTGCCCACGGCCTGCAGCTCCGCCACCAGAGCTGAACCATCAAGAGCCGGCAGATCCTCTTCAAAATCAACGCGGGCCTCCAGCTCCGTGAGCTGATCCAGCAAACGCTCCCGCAGGGCATTGATGCGCAGCTGAATCCCCCCATCCAGCCCCGCCATCGCCAGTTCAGCGGCGCGGCGACTGCGCGCTGCCACCAGATCACTGATCGCCTCGGCCCGGGTGAGATCAAGGCGGCCATTGAGCACCGCCCGCTGACTGAACTCCCCGGGCAGGGCGCGGCGCACCCCGGGCTGATCCAGCACCCGCTCCAGCACCTGCTGCACAGCAATCAGGCCGCCATGGCAATGAATTTCGACAACATCCTCGGCAGTGAAGCTGCGGGGTGCCTTCATCAACAACAGCAGCACCTCATCAATGACATGACCGGCATTGACCCCGCCCTCCACACCGCCCTCCCCAGCGATCACATGGCCATAGATCACCCGATGGCTGCCCCAGACCTGCTGGCCCGGCACCTGCACAACAGCCCTGCCCACCGCCTCCGCCTGGGGCCCTGAAATCCGGATCACAGCGATCCCACCCTGGCCAGGAGCCACGGCGGTGGCGATCGCCGCGATCGTCGTTGAAGCAGGCAGGGCTGGGATCATCAGCGCTTGTGCTGGTCACGTTCCTAAGATCATCAGTGGTGGCCATGTCTCCCGCCACGGATTGGAGTTCATGGTCAAGCCCCGCGCGGCCCTCAGGCAGACACTGCAACGCTGGATCAACTGGCTCTGGCAGCAGGAGGGCTCACCCGGGATGCGGGCACGGGGCGTGGCCGCCGGTGTGTTCTGCGGCTGCTTTCCCTTCTTCGGCTTTCAGATCCTGCTTGGCATCGGTCTGGCCAGCCTGGTGCGGGGCAACCATCTACTGGCCGCCGCCGGCACCTGGATCAGCAATCCATTCAC
>DASCPR010000330.1:0-4676 GCA_036012625.1 Prochlorococcaceae cyanobacterium Fu_MAG_50 | reverse complement strand
ACAAGAAATTTGCCCGTGGCGATTCGGGCGCCTTCATCGGCCAGTTCGGAGCTGGCCAGAATCACATCGGCACTCACCCTGGGCTCGGCCAGGCCCTTGGCGCAGCCCACCGCATGGAAGGGGTTGAGCAGCACGGATTGGCCGCCGCCCCTGATCAGCAGGGCACTGTGGCCGTAGCTGTTGATCGTCACGCCTCCCGCTAATGCTGGTGAGGCGGTGGCCCAGATCAGGCCAGTTGCAGCCGCCACGGCAAGGTTGCGGGAGTTCAGTGCCCTCAGGCGGGTGAGCATGCCTTGGATCCGGATCGCTCTGGAAACTAGCAGCGTTCTCTGCTGAATTCAGTCGTCGCCGTGCCGCTCGGCGTCCTTGAGGAAATTGGCCAGCAGGGCATGACCGGCTTCGGTCAGCACGCTTTCAGGGTGGAACTGCACGCTCTGCAGATGCTGGAACTCGCGATGGCGGAGGCCCATGATCGTGCCATCCTCAAGCCAGGCGGTGATCTCCAGGCAATCTGGCAGCGTCTCCCGCTCGGCGATCAGGGAGTGGTAGCGAGTCGCCGTGAGCGGCTGGGGCAGGTCGCTGAACACACCCGTATTGCCATGGTTGACCGGAGATGTTTTGCCATGCATCAGCTGCTTGGCTCTCACCACCCGCCCTCCATAGACCTGGGCCAGAGCCTGATGCCCCAGGCAGACGCCGAGGGTGGGGGTGCTCGGGGAGAGCTCTCGCAGCACCTCAAGGCAGACCCCCGATTGGTCGGGATCCCCTGGGCCTGGGGAGAGCAGGATCGCCGCCGGGTTCAGGCCACGAATCTCATCAAGGCTGAGGGCGTCATTGCGCTCCACCCGCAGGTCCGCCGCCACCGGGTGATGACTGGCCAGCTCACCCAGGTACTGCACCAGGTTGAAGGTGAAGCTGTCGTAGTTGTCGATGACCAGGAGCATGGCAGCGGTGGCGTCAGCTCCCCAGACGGTTGAGGAGTGGCGGCAGTAGCAACAGAACAGCGACGAGCAGTGAGCCGATGGCGGCCACCATCACAGCGGCAGCAGCACAATCCTTGGCAATCCTGGCCAGGGGGTGAAAGCGGCGTCCTATGGCCAGGTCGACCACGGCTTCAATTGAGGTGTTGAGCAGCTCGAGCACCAGCACAGAGGCCACTGTCAGCACCAGGATCGCCAGTTGTTCAACGCGCAGATTCAGCCAGAGGCCCAGCCCAAAGACGATGCTTCCGATGCACAGGTGGATGCGGAAGTTTCTCTGGCTGATGAAGCCATAGCCAAGACCCTGTGCGGCGTAGCGGAAACTGCTGGGTAGATCTCCGGCGATCCGCCAGGCTCCCCGGCGGGCTGCTCGTTGGCCCTGACTCGCAAATTTGGCGATGTCATCGGTCACCAGCGGATCTGGATCAGCGGAGGTTAGTGGTTTTGTTGGTTGCGTCACCGCGACCATCAGCTAAGGGCTGAACCATAACGTTGATGCCAAGAAGATGCTGCTGATAGCTCAACATCATGCCCAGGCTGCCCTCGTCTGGATGGTCCCAACCCAGGAGATGCAGCAGGCCATGGCTGACCAGCCAGCGCAGCTCCTGTTCAAGACCATGCTGATGGTCTTGCGCCTGCCGTGCCGCTGTTTCGATCGAGACGATGATGTCCCCCAGTTCAATGCTGGTGCATCCAGGTAGCACCATGCTGTCTTCCAGGGCTGCGAAGGAGAGCACGTCCGTGGCTCCATCACGGTGACGCCAGCTTGCATTCAGTGCGGCGATGCTTGCGTCATCTGTGAACTGCAATCCCAGCGATGCTGCAGGGGTGAGGCGCACAACCTCAGGGCATTGTTGGTTCATGTCGCAGCGAATTGTGTTCAGCCAGCTGCTGAGGATGTGCTGCCAGGGATCTGCGCTGGTGAGCAGTTGTCTGTCGCCGGGATCAGCCGCGATCAGCAAGACCTTGCTCTCAGGCAATGGCGCGAAGCTCAGATCCAGCTCAAGGGCAGGGGACGCCGTTGCTTTCCTCTCTGGGTTCATCCCCGGTTCACTGCGGCAGGGTGGGTCGTCCAATCCAGGCGATGAGAAGAATGAAGCCAATGCAGCCCAGGGCCGTGAACCCGAAGTGAACCAGGCTCTGGCGTCCCTTGCTGCGCATGTTGCGCATCGCCAGCTTCACAAAGCTTGGCGGGGAATCTGAGTTGGTTGCAGAACCCTGGGGGGTGAGATCACTTGTCATGCAGGTTGCTCAGCTTTCGCTATCCGTGCCGGGGCGATCCACACCCTGGCGCAGCAACGCCTGAATGAACGGGTCCAGATCCCCATCCATCACGCCCTGCACATCTGTCGTTTCTGCTGCTGTACGCAGGTCTTTGACCATCTGGTAGGGATGGAAGACATAGTTGCGGATCTGGTTCCCCCAGGCCGCTTCAACAATGTCGCCGCGGATATCGGCGATCTCGGCGGCGCGCTGCTCCTGGGCGATCACCAGCAACTTCGCCTTGAGCAGGGCCATGGCTTTTTCCTTGTTCTGAAGTTGAGAGCGCTCCTGGGTGCAGCGCACGGCCAGCCCCGTTGGCACGTGCAGGATGCGCACGGCTGTTTCCACCTTGTTGACGTTCTGGCCACCGGCTCCCCCTGAGCGGCTGGTGGTGACCTCCAGATCCTTGTCTGGGATGTCGATATCTACGTCCTCATCGATCATTGGCATCACTTCAATGCCGGCGAAGCTGGTCTGACGCTTGTCGTTGGCGTTGAAGGGGGAGATGCGCACCAGGCGGTGGGTTCCCTTTTCGTTGCGCAGATAACCGTAGGCATAGCGTCCTTCGATTTCGATCGTGACGCTCTTGATGCCGGCTTCCTCACCCTCGGAGAGTTCGTCAACAGTCACCTTCATGCCATGGTCTTCGGCCCAGCGGTTGTACATCCTCAGCAGCATCTGGGCCCAGTCCTGGGCATCGGTCCCGCCTGCACCGGCATTGATCGAGAGCACGGCGCCCTCTTTGTCGTATTCGCCGCTGAGCAGTCGTTCGAGTTCCCAGCGGTCTAGATCAAGCCGGAGTTGATTGAGCCCACTCTGGGCTTCGTTGAGCAGGTCTTCGTCCGGCTCCAGTTCGTGAAGCTCAAGGGTGGCTTCTGCATCGCTGACGCAATTTCGCCAGCCAACCAGTTGCTCAAGCTGAGCCTTCACCTCATCGAGCTGGCGCATCTGCTTCTGGGCGTTCTGCTTGTCCTCCCAGAAATCCGGTTGAGCGGCGAGTTGTTCCAGGTCCCGCTGGCGAGCATTCAGTGCAGGGACGTCAAAGACAGTCCTGGGCATTGCCCAGGCGGTCAGTGAGCTCGGAAAGATCGCGTTTGAAGTCTGTGAGATCGAGCAACGACATCGCTCAGGATTATTGAAACCGACGCTATCAGCGCGGCTGTTCTGCATAGGATTCCCCCATTGCCGAGCGCTGCCATGGCCAAGGTTGAGATCTATACCTGGCGGAGTTGCCCTTTCTGCATCCGCGCCAAGGCGCTGCTGGATCGTCTGAGGGTCAATTACGTCGAATACGCCATTGATGGCGACAGTTCCGTCCGCGCTGCCATGACGGAGCGGGCAGACGGCCGGACCACGGTTCCTCAGATCTTCATTGATGATCGAGGCATCGGTGGCTGTGATGAACTGCACGCCCTCGATCGCGCCGGTGAGCTTCAATCCCTGCTGCAGGGCCTCAGCTGAGCCGATGCGACAGCTTTTTGTGCTGGACCCTCTCCAGCGGCTCAACCCCGACAAGGATTCCTCCGCTGCCTTGATGCAGGCGGCTCATAGGGCTGCGTCTGAGGTCTGGGCCTGTACCCCTGCAGATCTCGAGGCCCGCGGCGATCAGGTCTGGGCCCATGTCATGCCTGTCGTTCCTGAACCCTGGATCGCTTGCGGTGATGTGGAGACAAGGCTTCTGGAAGAGTTCAGCTGCATCTGGATGCGCAAGGATCCGCCGGTGGATGAGGCCTATCTCTACGCCACCCATCTGCTGGAAGTGGCAGAGCGCGCCGGGGTGCCTGTGATCAACAGGCCGGCTTCGTTGCGGGCCTGGAATGAAAAGCTCGGATCCCTGCGCTTCAGTTCCTTGATGGCTCCCACCCTTGTGGCCACGCGGGTGAGCGCTCTGGCCGCCTTCACCCGCCAGCAGGGGGCAGTGGTGCTCAAGCCCCTTGCTGGTCGAGCCGGTCAGGGTGTTGTGCGCGTCTCAGGCACATCCCCCGGACTGGAGGCCCTGCTTGAGCTGGTCACTGACCAGCAACGTCTGCCGGTGATGGTGCAGCGCTTCCTGCCGGCGGTGAGCCAGGGGGACAAGCGGATCCTGCTGGTTGATGGCGAGCCTCTGGGGGCGATCAACCGTCTGCCGCGTCAGGGTGAATTCCGCAGCAATCTCGCCGTTGGCGGGCGCCCAGAGCCCACAGAACTCTCCAAAAGGGAGCTGCAGATCTGTGATCAGCTGGCGCCGGTGCTCCGGTCTGAAGGCTTGTTTTTCGTAGGCCTGGATGTGATTGATGGGTTGCTCAGTGAGATCAATGTCACCAGTCCCACAGGCATTCGTGAAGTGGAGCGCCTGATGGGGGTTCCCCTGGCGGATCAGGTGATCACCCGTCTGCTGGCCTGCCTGGCCTGAGCCTGGGGCTTGAGGTCGAGTTGATCGGCCAGCACCGCCAG
>DASCPR010000329.1:0-15265 GCA_036012625.1 Prochlorococcaceae cyanobacterium Fu_MAG_50 | reverse complement strand
CTTTCGAGGTTTCCAGAGCGCTGGAGCAGGTTGCAGGCATTCCCCCCCTGGTGACGGGAATCGCCCTGGCAGCCTTGGTCTTCGCTGTGATTATCGGCGGGATCAAACGTATCGCTCAGGCCGCCGCTGCAATCGTGCCCGTGATGTCTGTCCTTTATGTGATCGCCTGTCTGCTGATTCTGTTGATCAACATCTCAGCGATTCCCTCTGCCATAGACACCATTGTTGAGAACGCCTTCACCGGTAAAGCCGCAGCCGGAGGGGCCTTTGCCCAGGTTGTGCTGATGGGCTTCAAGCGGGGCATCTTCTCCAACGAAGCCGGCCTCGGCAGTGCACCGATCGCCCATGCCGCTGCCAAAACAAATGATCCGGTTCGACAGGGCACCATTGCGATGCTGGGAACATTCATCGACACGATCATCATCTGCTCGATGACAGCCCTGGTGATCATCACCACCGGGGTGTATCAGAGCGGTGAATCCGGTTCCAATCTTTCAATCTCAGCTTTCGACACGGGCTTGGCCGGCAGCGGCTGGGTGGTGACGGCGGGTCTTGTGATCTTCGCCTTCACAACACTGCTCGGCTGGAGTTTCTACGGGGAACGCTGCACAACATTCCTGTTCGGAGTCAAAGCAGTCACCCCGTTCCGTCTTGTCTGGGTCGCGGTTGTGGTGATTGGTGCGATCGCCGGAGACCGTGGCGTTGTCTGGGGTGTTGCCGATACCCTCAACGGGCTGATGGCCCTTCCCAACCTGATTGGTGTGCTGTTGCTCTCGGGAACTGTTTTCAAACTCTCCCGGGCCTATCGCTTCAACCAGCCATAACTAGCAGCCAAGATTGTGGTCACAATTGCTCGTGGCCACAAGCCTTGGAAGCATTGAGATTCAACCCGATTCAAGGGGCTGAACTGATCAACCCTTGATTCAGGCTTGATCCGGAAGCGGGGTGACGCCGCTGAGCTTGTCGTTCAGCTGAGATGCCATAGATTGGCGGCCGATCGCAAGTACTTTCAAGGTGTCTTCATGCATGCGCAGCTGAGCGTCTGCAACCTGCATGCCGCGCACCAGTTCCTTGAGTTCATCAGGAAGGGTGTTGAGGTCATAGCGCTTCCCCTCAAAGGTAAGGATCGGGGGCTGGGAGGGATCAGAGGTTGTCATTCAATTGAATCAAGCGAACCGAATGTAGGTGGTAAATCCTGCTGTGAAACCAATTTGTCCTCACCCCCACTGAAATTCCTTCAGATCAGCAAGTCACAAAAACAATTCAATTCAGCTGCGCATTCTCAGGATCCCCTTAAAGCTGCATCAAGGATCACAAGGCTCCACCACGGATCAATTGACGTTCACAGAGTTCCCGATATCTGCCCCCCAGGGCCATCAACCGATCATGGTTGTCCTTCTCGATGATTCTGCCGCCCTCAAGCACCACAATCTGATCCGCTTCCTGAACGGTGGCCAGGCGATGGGCAATTACCAGCACGGTTCGGTCGTTCATCGCCTGGCGAAGCCCCAGCTGAACAGCAGCTTCGGCTTCTGCATCCAAGGCACTTGTCGCTTCATCAAGCAGCAGCACAGCAGGATTTCCAAGTACAGCTCTGGCAATGGCGATCCGTTGCAGCTGGCCACCGGAGACATTGGTGCCGCGTTCTTCGAGCTGGGTCTCATAACCATCCGGCAGGCCCATGATGAAGTCATGGGCATTAGCGAGCCTGGCCGCCTCCATCAGCTGGCTGTGGCTTGCAGGTCGCCCGAAGCGAATGGCGTCGGCGATGCTGCCTGAAAAGACGAAGGTGCGCTGAGGCACAAGGGCAACCTGCTGACGCAGCTCCCGTGCCTTCACCAAGGAGAGATTCTTGCCATCGAGGGAAATCTCGCCGGACTGGGCCGTGTTGAACCGGAGCAGCAGGGAGAACAGGGTGCTTTTGCCAGCGCCGGAGGGCCCCACCAGAGCCACCACCTGGCCGGCCTGAATGCTGAGGTTGATGTCGCGCAGCACCGGTTCTCCGTTTGCGTAGGCAAAGTTCACCCCCGCCAGTTTCAGGTGACCTTGGGGGCGGCCGAGGGGGAGCGCCGGAGACGGATCCATTGCTTCCTGCGGTTCTTGCTCGATCTGCCTCAGTCTTCGCAGGGATGCCTGACCCTGCTGGAACTCATTGAAATTGTTGGTGACGTGGGCAATCGGATCGATGAGCACCACCAGTCCGGTGAGATAGCTACTCAACCCCGCAATACTCAGATCGTTGCTCTGAATCCGCCAGGCCGCCAGTGCCAGCACCGCGAACAGGCCAACCACCTCGATCATGCCGACGACGGGATGTTGGAGCGCCACCAGGTTGTAGGTGCGATGGCGAGCCTGGCGATGCTGGTCGATCTCTGCCTCGAAGCGCCCCTGCAACCAGGGTTCTGCAGCGAAGGCACGCACCAGGGGCAAGCCCTCAATCGCTTCACCGAGCAACCCAGCAAGCTCACTCACTTTCTTCTGACTACGTTCAGTTGCTGCCATCACCCGGGCACCGAACAAACTGATCAGCCAGATGATCAGAGGAGCCAGCAGAAGGATCGAAGCCGTTAGCTTCCAATCCAGCCAAAGCATGTAACCGAGAACAGCCAGCAGCTGCAGAACGCTGGGAAGGGTGTCGTGAATGGATTTGTAAAGCACCTCACTAACGCGATCCGCATCTTCGGTGAGTCGGTAGGTGAGGTCCCCGGCGGACAGTTTCTCGAGAGCACCGAGCTCAACGGTCTGGAGTCGGCTGAAAAGATCACTGCGTAGGGTCTGACTCACCTGAAGCGCCGGGCCCGCCAGGAGCGAGTCCTGGCCGAACTGAGCCAGTTTCTGCACCGCGAAAATCAGCACACCCTGGCCGATTAATGTCAACAACTGGCTGAGGTCCTTGGAACCCAGGGCGGGGAAAAGATTTCCGGCTAGATCGAGCAGCCACAGAAAGCTGCTCACGTACACAAGGATGCAGAGCAGACCGAGGCTCAGTTGCCGCAGGTGGGGGCGCAACAGGGGCAACAGCCTGCGAAAACCGGCTTCAGAGGGTGGCAGCATCGCGTAACACTATCAATGCTGAGAGTGAGCAGGTATCCCCATGAAACTGGATCAATTCCTCAAATGGCAGGGGTGGGTGGGCAGTGGCGGTGAGGCCAAACAACGCATCCAATCCGGTGAGGTGATGATCAATGGCTGCGTCGAAACCAGACGGGGAAAGACTCTGAAGCCTGGTGATCAGGTCTCTCTTGGGGCTGAGCAGGCCTGCTTCGAGGTTTGATCGCGCGCAACGCCGTAAGTTGGCTCCTACTTCTGCTGCAGAGGAGTTCAGGGTGCGCAAACCGGTGATCGCTGGCAACTGGAAGATGCACATGACCTGTGCCCAGTCCAGGGACTACATGGCAACTTTCCTGCCACTGCTGGAAAACCTGCCTGAGGATCGAGACGTGGTGATCGCACCACCGTTCACGGCAATTTCTTCAGTTGCTGATCTGGTCAAGAACTCCTGCGTGGAACTCTCCAGCCAGAATGTCCACTGGGAAGGCAGCGGTGCCTTCACCGCTGAGATCTCACCAACGATGCTTCTGGAGCATGGGGTGCGTTACGCCATTGTTGGCCACAGTGAACCGCGCAAATACTTCAGTGAAAGTGACGAACAGATCAACCATCGAGCCCGCTCCGCCCAGAAGCATGGCCTGATTCCGATCGTCTGTGTTGGCGAAAGTGATGAGCAGCGCAACAGGGGTGAAGCCGAGCGGGTGATCCGCCGCCAGGTGGAACAGGGTCTGGAAACCCTTGACCCGAAGAAGCTGGTTGTGGCCTATGAACCGATCTGGGCCATCGGTACCGGCAAAACCTGCGAGTCCGATGAAGCCAATCGAATCTGCGGCTTGATCCGTAACTGGGTTGGTGAATCAGAGCTGATCATTCAATACGGCGGTTCAGTGAAACCTGGCAACATTGATGAGCTGATGGGAATGAGCGACATCGACGGTGTCCTGGTGGGTGGAGCCTCACTGGATCCTGAGGGATTTGCGCGGATTGCCAACTTTCAACAGGTCTGATTGCCGCTGGCCCCAGTTCTGGGGCCGGCGAACAGCATTGATGGGAGTGATCAATGTCACCCCGGATTCCTTCAGTGATGGAGGTGAGTGTCTGGATCCGGAACAGGCCCTCAAGCGTGCGGCAGATCAGATCGCCCAGGGTGTGGATGTGCTTGATCTCGGTGCCCAGAGCACCAGGCCTGGTGCGGCTGAGGTTGGTGGCGACGAGGAGATCCGACGCCTCCTGCCGGTGCTTCGTCTTATCCGCGAGGCCTATCCGCAGGCGATCATCTCCGTCGACACCTTTCTTGCAGAGGTGGCAGAAGAGGCCTTGGCAGCCGGTG
Source organism: Prochlorococcaceae cyanobacterium Fu_MAG_50 (assembly GCA_036012625.1). GTDB lineage: Bacteria > Cyanobacteriota > Cyanobacteriia > PCC-6307 > Cyanobiaceae > DASCPR01. The sequence continues at coordinate 10,884 of DASCPR010000329.1, read as the reverse complement.
CTGATTGGATCAATGACGTGAGTGGGGGAGAGAGGGATCCAAACCTGCTCAAGGTCGTTGCGGCGGCGAACTGCCCCTATGTACTCATGCACAGCCGTGGCAACAGTCAGACCATGGATCAACTCAGCGTCTATACCGATGTGGTTGCTGAAGTGCGTGATCAACTGCTGCTGCGAACAGAGCTGGCCCTCAAGGCCGGGCTGAGCGAGGCGCAACTGATCTGGGACCCTGGCCTGGGATTTGCCAAAACCACTGAACAGAACCTGCAGCTTCTCTGCGACCTTGAAACACTCTGCGCTGAACCCTATCCAGTGCTTGTCGGTCCATCACGTAAACGCTTCATCGGCGCAGTGCTGAATCAGCCGGAGTCCAACGCAAGGATCTGGGGCACAGCAGCGGTGGTGTGTCGATGTGTACAGGCCGGTGTAGCGATGGTGCGGGTTCATGACGTTGGCGCCATCAATCAGACCCTCAGGATGGCTGCGGAACTCTGGAAAAACAGAGCAAAGTAGGCGTGTCGATCAGTTGTCTTTTGATCAGTTGGAGTATTGATCAGTTGGCGTGTTGATCAGTTGGCGTGTTGATCAGTCTGTCTCTGAATCCCCAGGTGCAGGGGCAACCCCCTCGATTCGATCTTCAACTTCCTTGTAGAGCTCCTGAAGTTGTTCAATATTTTCGTCGGAGGTTTCCCAGTAGCCGCGGCCATTCACCTCAAGCAGGGTGCTGACAATTCTGCGAAAGCTGTGGGGGTTAAGTTCCAGCAAACGCTTGCGCATCTCCGGATCATTGATGAAGGTCTCATTGGCTTCTTCGTAGACGAAGTTATCGACCTGGCCACTGGAGGCACTCCAGCCCAGGGTGAAATTAAGCCTTTTGGCCACTTCCCGCACTCCCTCATAGCCGGAGTTGAGCATGCCTTCATACCATTTTGGATTGAGGAGCTTTGTACGCGAATCCAGTCGAATTGTTTCGCTGAGGGAACGCACCTGGGCATTGGCTGTTGTGGTATCGGCGATGTAACTGGTGGGAGCTTTGCCATCGCCACGAAGACCTTTGATCAGATTGGTAGGATCTGAATCGAAATAGTGGCTGACATCAGTGAGGGATATCTCAGCTGAATCCAGATTCTGGAAGGTCACGTCTGCTGTTTTCATCACAGACTCAAAGACCTTTCTTTTCTGGTTCATCTCACCTGGATTATCAGCATTGAAGGCAAATGTCTTGCGGGAAAGATACATCTCCTGAAGTTCTGACTCTTCTTCCCAGCTACTGTTTTCAACAGCCAGATTCACATTTGAACTATAGCTACCACTGGCATTGGAGAAGACCCTACAGGCCGCATCACGAAGACTGGTGCCTTCTTTTTCTGCTTGCTCAAGGGCGTGTTTACGCACAAAGTTCTGCTCCAGGGGTTCATCGGCTTCCGCCGCCATCTTCACGGCCTGATCGATCAAGGCCATCTGATTGATGAACAGATCACGGAACACACCAGAGCAATTCACCACCACATCGATGCGAGGACGACCAAGCTCCTCCAGTGTGATCATTTCAAGTTTGTTGACACGACCAACGGAATCAGGCATGGGGCGAACACCCACGAACCAGAGAATCTGAGCCAGGGATTCACCGTAGGTCTTGATGTTGTCGGTGCCCCAGAGAACACAGGCGATGGTTTCCGGCCAATTGCCTTGTTCCTGGCGTTGACGTTCTATGAGTTTGTCAACCACTCCTTTGGCGGCAGCAACAGCAGCGCGGGTTGGAATGGATTGAGGATCCAGGGCGTGGATGTTCTTGCCACTTGGCAGAACACCGGGATTTCTGATCGGGTCACCGCCGGGACCGGGAAGCACATACTCTCCATCAAGGGCTTTGAGCAGGCTTCCCATTTCCTTGTCAGCACAGATCTTCTCCAGGCAGACGCTCAGATAGTTGAAGAGTTTGTCGAGCGCAGTGGCATCAATATTGCCAAAACCATTGCTGGAACAAGCTTTCAGCCAGGGAGTGCGGGTTTTGAATCCAAAACGCTTCAGCAGGGCTTTGAACCAACCGGAACCGCTGCGCAGAGTGACCCGACCATCGGCTCCGGTCATGGATCGGACCATCCCGCCAACGGCCGCCCGTGAGGCTTCGTTGATCTTGCGGTTGAGCTCCACATCTGCGAGCACTCCGTTGTCGTTGCCTTTGTAGACGTCTTCAATCTTTCGGCCAATGGCGTCGGCCAGCAGACCAGGGAGTGAGCGCAGATCAACATCATCCCGTTCCAGGGCGGCAATGCTCACCAAGGTGGCAATGGCTTCCTCCGCCGTTGGTGGCTTGCCGATGGTGTGCAGCCCGCAGGGAAGCAGGCGACTCTCGATTTCCATTAACTGGCGATAGACAGCCCCAACAAGCCCATCCCGCCCATCAAGATCCAGAGTCGAGGCATCCTGATCAGGCAGATCTACGTCTTTGTCAAGATTGCACAGCCGGGCCGTTTCAACGATGGTGTTAACGATCTGAACACCACGGCTTCCCTCTCGGAGCTGCTGATAAGAGCCCACCAATTCACCCAGCTCCTTGAGGCCTTTGTAGAGACCTGAATTTTCAGCAGGCGGGGTGAGATAACTGATTGTGGAGGCATAACCGCGACGCTTGGCGATTGTCGCTTCCGAAGGATTGTTGGCGGCGTAGTAGTAAAGGTTGGGAAGTTCTCCGATCAGTGAGTCGGGGTAACAGGTTTCACTCATGCCCATCTGCTTGCCGGGCATGAATTCAAGGGATCCGTGGGTTCCGAAATGAAGCACAGCATCGGCTTTCCAGATCTTTTCGAGATAGGTGTAATAAGCCGCGAAACCATGATGAGGGCTGGCACTGCGTGAGTAGAGCAGACGCATCGGGTCCCCCTCATAGCCGAAGGTGGGCTGAACGCCAACGAAAACATTGCCGAAATGGCGGCCGTAGATCAGCAGGTTCTGGCCATCACTGTTGAGGCTGCCGGGGGGTTTGCCCCAGTTCTCTTCGAGTCGCGATGAGTAAGGGGTGAGACGTTCGTATTCATCAACACTCATGCGATGGGCGATCGAAAGCTCCGGCGCACCCTGCATGGCTTCCGGGTCATTGATCACTGCTTCCATCAGGGCTTTGCCGTCTCGGGGAAGCTTCTCAACGGCGTAGCCGCTTGCTTTCATCTCTTCCAGAACTCTATGGATGGAGCCAAAAACATCCAGATAGGCAGCGCTGCCGACATTGCCCTTATCAGGGGGGAAGCTGAACACCGTGATCGCCAGCTTCTTCTCGGCTCGGGGCTTGATCCTCAGGGAAGACCAGCGGATCGCTCGGCCGGCAATGGCATCGACCCGATCCTGAAGGGTGTGTGCCTTACCCGTGGCGTCATCCCGTCCGGACAGCACAATCGGCTCAATCGCTCCATCGAGTTCAGGGATGGCGATCTGCAAGGCAACCTGCACCGGATGCAGGCCCAGATCACTGTCCTGCCATTCCTGGGTGGTCTGAAAGACAAGGGGTAGCGCCACCATGTAGGGACGGTTGAGGCGCTTGAGGGAATCGATGGCCTTGGGATGGTCCTGACGGGCAGGGCCACCCACCAGAGCAAAACCAGTAAGGGAGACAACCCCATCCACCAGCGGTTGATCTGGCTGCAGCGGGTCATAGAAAAAGGCGTCAACGGGTTTGGAGAAATCAAGCCCTCCACAGAAGATCGGCAGCACCCTTGCGCCTCGGTACTCAAGCTCCTGAATCACGGCCACGTAATGGGCGTCATCGCCGGTGACAATGTGGCTTCGCTGCAGCACCAGGCCGATCAACGGGCCTTGTCTGGCTGCTTCAGAGATATCAGCACGACTTGCCGTCCAGTTCAGGTACTCCTTGAGATCTTCAAACATCGCTGGCGCCATCGGATGCCAGATCCCCAGATCCGGGAACACCTCCGGGGCAACAACTTCAACGTAGGGGCGTGTCTCACCGGCGGATTCCGGGAAGACATATTTATCTGCCAGCATCAGCAATAGGTTGCGCAGATTATCCGGCGTCCCTCCAAGCCAGTACTGGAAACTCAGAATGAAACTGCGGGCGTCCTGAGCCTTCTCGACAGGCAGGTACTTAAGAACCGTGGGCAGTGTGTTGAGCAGCTTCAGCATGGCGTCCTGGAAGCCAGCACCACTGGATTCCTTCCGCTTCTTCATGAAGCTGGCAATGGCGCTGTTGCTCTGCCCCAGCTGGGCCATGGAGAAGCTGCCCAGTTTGTTGAGGCGCATCACCTCCGGCATGGAGGGGAAGACCACGACAGCCTTCAGTCGGTCGCGATGGGGAGCTACGGCATCAACAACTTTCTGGGCCAGATCCTCAATGAAGATCAGAGATGCAATGAACACATCCGCGGCTTCTATATCAGCTTCAAATTCAGCGAAATTCTGAGGATCACGCAGTTCCTCGATCAGGTAACCACTGAGTTCAATTCCCAGATCACCGTTCTGAGCATTGAGGGTTTTTGCAGCCTGGGTAAGGGAATTCTGGTATTGAGGCTCAAGCACCAAATACACAGCCTTCATCACCGCCTGATGGCTGTGATCCTCTGCAGGTGCTACTCGGCGATCGGAGGAGCGAACCTGCGTGAACATCAGCGTGTTTAGACAATGTGAAGAACCTTACGAGTGACAGGGTCCATTCGTGACAGAACAGCGTTGGGTGTTACACGAGTGGCCCAATAGGCTTGGGCCAGTATCGGGTCTGAGATGGGTTCAACCCTGAAGCCACAAATCTCTGTCGTGGTGGCTGGCGCCCTCGGTCGCATGGGTGCGGAAGTGGTCAGAGCCGTTCATGCAGCGCCCGATTGTGAGCTGACTGGAGCTGTGGACAACACCCCTGGAAAGGAAGGGGTTGATATCGGTCTGGAGCTGGGCCTCGGTGAGTTGGAGGTGGCGGTGACTGCCGATTTCGAGGGTTGTCTTTGCGCTGCAAGTCAATCCGTTCGTAAAGATGGCGCCGGCAACGGCGCTGTTCTTATTGACTTCACCCATCCCTCGGTGGTGTATGGGCACACCAGGGCTGCCATCGCCTACGGGGTGCATCCCGTGATCGGAACAACCGGCTTGTCACCAGAGCAATTGCTGGACCTGAATGAATTTGCGGAGAAGGCCTCGATCGGCGCTGCCGTGATCCCCAACTTCTCCGTTGGGATGGTGTTGTTGCAACAGGCGGCAGCGGCTGCGAGCAGCTTCTATGCCCATGCGGAACTGACGGAACTCCACCACAACCGCAAGGCGGATGCTCCCAGCGGAACCTGCATCAAGACCGCTGAACTGATGGAGGAGCTCGGCACCAAGTTCAATCAGGAAGAGGTGCCTGAACATGAATCCCTGGCGGGGAGCAGGGGTGGTCGCCGCGCCAGCGGCCTGCGGCTTCACTCGCTTCGTCTCCCCGGCCTTGTCGCCCACCAGGAGGTGATGTTCGGAGCACCTGGTGAGACCTATACGCTTCGACACGACACCATTGATCGTTCGGCTTATATGCCAGGGGTGCTGCTGACCGTCCGCAAGGTCCGTCAGCTAAATGGGCTGGTCTACGGCCTTGAAAAGATCATCTGAGCGGAACCTCTAACCAGCCATGCTGCTTCCTCTGCGTCCAGGAGAACTCCAGCGGTTGATTCCAGCCGTGGCAACGGCAACCCAGTTCAAAGCTGCGCTTGGCAACCCGCGACAGATTCTGCAGAGAGTGCTGATCGCCACGATCGGCGGTGTGATCACCCTGTTGATCAGTCAGAGCCAGTTCTCAACGCGCTGGGGATCGATCTGGTTGCTGATCGGTGTTGTCTTTCTGCTTTATCTGCTCTGGGGACCGATCCTCGAAGCCGGACGCCGCAACAAGCAATTGCGTCGCTATCCCTCAGCAGCAATTTTTGAGGGGGAGATTGTTGAAGCGTTCACCCAGGAGCGCGTTGAGAAGAGTCATGAGCAGGCCAACAAGCAAGGCGAACTCGAGTTGATTGAAAATCGACGCACCTGGATGGTGCTCGAGCTTGAAGATGAGGATGGCTATCTGGGCCAGATGACATTCCCCATGGTCAAGAAGCATCAGACGATCAGAGCAGGAACGCAGATCCGTTGCCTTGTGCTCAGTGAGCGCAAGGATTTCAGACGAATTGCAGCCTTCAGCGATGCCTGGCTGCCCGGATTGCAGCTCTGGGTGGGTGAGTATCCCTATCTGCTCAGACCGGCTTTTGAGGAGCTCTGCCAGCGGCGACTCCAGGGCTCGAGAAGCCGCTGAGCCCGCAATGCTTCTTAATACCTGTTTACAATGCGTAAACAAACGAGGTTTTCATGACCCAGTCCCCAGCCTTCGCCGCTCCAATCCGCGGCGTGACTGTCACCGAAGAAGACGGTGGCCGCCTGAATGTATTTGCCAAAGAGCCACGCATGGAGATCGTTGAACTGGAGCAGGGCTGGGGATTCCACGATCGTGCTGAAAAGCTCAACGGCCGTTTGGCGATGTTTGGCTTCGTTGCTCTGCTGGCAACTGAGTTCCTCATGCGTGGTGAAGCTTTCACCCATGGACTTCTTGGCCTTTCCTGAAGCGTTCTGGTTTTGCGGCTGGGCTGACTCAGAATCAGAGTCAGCCGTTTCCTGATCCAGTAGATCGCCCCAGTGATGCATCCCTTGGTCGGAGCTTCGGTCCGCCGTTCAGGCGTGATCAACTGCAAGGTGCTCGGCGCCGGTCCAACCGGCTCCCTGCTTGCCCTGGCCCTCGGCAGGCTCGGCTGTGGAGTGACCCTGTCGGATCCCCTCAGCGCCTCTGAACTCTGCAGCCGCAGCCGGGCTTACGCCCTCACCCATTCATCCAGAGGTTTGCTGCAGTCCCTTGAGCTCTGGGATGAGCTGCAAGGGGAACTCAGCCCATTCAACCGACTCTGCGTCGAAGATCGTGAACTGCAGCGCAGGGTCTGGTTCGACCTGAAGGATCTCAGCAGAACCAACCAGGCCCAAGGGGCCGTGGGCTGGATCCTCGATCATCAGCCCCTGATGAGCCTGCTTCTGGATCGTCTCAACACCCTGGCCAACATCTCCTTGCAACTGGGCACGGGCGTATCTGCTGATGATCAAGACCATGATCTGGTCCTGGCGGCGGATGGCTCAGGCTCACCAACCCGGCAATCCTGGAATCTGCCCACTTGGAGGCTTGACTATCGTCAGGGCTGCCTCACGGCGAAGGTTCTGCTAAGAGGTGCTGATCCCCTCGTCGCCCATGAATCCTTCCGGGCGGAAGGGCCTCTGGCGGTGCTGCCCTTGGGAGGCGAAGCCTTTCAGGTGGTCTGGAGTGCACCCCTGACACGCTGTCAGCAACGGGCACAGCTGGATTCCGCTGCTTTTCTTGATCAGCTGGCCACAGTGCTGCCCCTGGGGCTTGAGGCGGATGTGCTGTTGGACACCCCCAGAGCCTTTCCCCAGGCTCTTCAGCTTTCAAGGCGGTTGTATCAAGGCAGGAGAATCCTTGTTGGCGAAGCCGGTCATCGCTGCCACCCCATCGGTGGCCAGGGCCTGAATCTCTGCTGGCGTGATGTGAACACCTTGATCGGATTGGTGGAGAAGGTGCAAGCCAACAGGCTCCCGCTCAGCAAACTTGCGAGGCGATACGCCCGCCAGCGCTGGATCGATCTGTTGCTGGTCAGTCTGTTCACCGATCTGCTGTTGAGGCTGTTCTCCTCCCGCAATCGACTGAAGCTGCTGCTGCGCTTGCCGATGCTGGTGCTGCTCAAGCGTCTCTCCTGGCTGAGAAGCCTCTGCCTGAGCCTGATGACCGATGGTGTCCATCAAGACAGATCTGTCGCTGCCAGAGTGAAGCCCTCCTGAGGCTGATGCATTGGTTTTCAGCAGCCGTCCCCAGCCGACCCCTTCGTCTGAGCTGATTCAGTTCCTGCAACAGAAACTAGGACTCAGTGACAGTGCCCTCAGCCTCGGCCTGCGTCAGGCAGAGCTTGAGCAAGCGCCGCTGCCGATTGTTCTCTGGAGTTTCGGCCTGCTCAGCCTCAAGCAATATCAACAGGTTCTCGACTGGGAGAGCAATCAGTCGTAGCTGATCAGTGACCTCACTGGAACCTGATCAGGAAGATGGCGACGTCCCCCCAGAGCACATAGCTCGATGACGAAGCCAAACCCAATCGGAACTCCGCCGGCTTTGCTGACAAGATCCGCCGTCGCCTTGGCCGTGCCACCTGTGGCGAGAAGATCATCAATGATCAGCACCCTCTGGCCGCCTTGCAGGGCATTGGCCTGGATTTCGAGCCTGTCGCTGCCGTATTCCAGGGCGTAATCGACGCTGAGAACATCACCGGGTAGTTTGCCGGGTTTGCGAACCGGCACAAAACCAATTGAGCTGCTGGTGGAGAGGGCCATGCCAACAATGAATCCCCGTGATTCGATGCCAACGATCAGATCCGGCCGCAGTGCACTGCAGAGTTCCTCTAGTTGACGCATCACCTCTGCCCAGGCCTCTGGATCACGAAGCAATGGACAGATATCACGGAAAAGAATTCCAGGTTTGGGGAAGTCGGGGATCTCCCGAATCAGCTGGCGAAGATCCAAGACTTGATGACGCAGGGGCCTTACTCCTGGCATCATCGCAGCCATGACCGACGCCCCCTTAACAAACGATCCCTCTGCCCCCCTGGAGCAAGCCGCCGAAAACGGGTCCAGCACAGCGGTGCTGAGTCGCCGGGGTCTTGAACGTCTTGATCTGCTGCTGCTCACCGTTGAAGCCCTTGATCTCAATGGCGGCGAAGCAATGATCTGGGCAACCCGGCAGCTGGGCCTCCAGGATCAGTTCCCCAACCGGGTTGAACTCTGGAAACGTCGTTGTCACAACCCCCTACGCCGCACCACCCGACGCGGCCAGCTGGGCAGCCTGGAGACGGAGGCCCTGATCCGCCTGCTCTGCTCCATGGCTGATCGGCTCTATCCCCTGCTGCATCAATTGCTTTCTGCAAAAGAGCCCCAGGAGATCAACCAACAGAGATGGGCCCTGCTTGATCAACGACTCCGTGATCTGATTGAAGAACGCATGAATCCCAGACGCGGAGCTGTTCAGCGTCTGCTTCTGCCTGAGCAAGCTGAGGCCATTCAGAGGAGAATGGTTCTCGCCCTGGCCCTCGCCGCTGGATCCGGTGGTGTTGATCGTTTACGCGCAAGCCTGCTTGATCCAACGCCCTGATGACCTCTTCAATGCTCAAGCTTTCCTTTCAATACGACCAGACCGCAGCCCGGCTCCAGGTTGAAGGCCTGCCAGATATTTCCTCGAATCACCCGAACGGCACGATGGGAATCCTCTCCATCTGGCGCCTTCAGATGGTTTCATCGCCTCAACTTGAGGGCAAGCGAGACCATCTGGAGGCCTTGATGGCCACGGTCCTGCCCTATGCACGTCATCATCTGTCCGGCATCAGCCGGGGCTTCGGTGATGACTCCACCCCGGTGCAGATCAGCCAATCCGGCGATCGTCATCGCCTGCTGCTGCGCAGCAGTCAATCCGGTATCGAGCCCCTGGCGATTGACCTTGATGATGCGGAGCTTGCTGATCTGGTTCGCTGCCTCGATTCCCTGCGACTGGATCCAAGAGTGCAGATTGCCTGGGAGATCCCCACAGACCAACCGCTTCGTCGCCGGGAACTTGTGGAACGGGTACCGATCAGGCAACGTCTTGCTGCACCTCTGCTCGGAACCTCTGTCCTGGTGCTGGCGGCAGGGGTTGGCCTGATGATGCCCATCCCCAACCGAATCGAAACCAATCCAGTTCCTGAAACCACTTTGAACCCGCCACCCCAGCAGCAAGGTTCAGATGATCGTTGACGGCAGAGCAGAGCCCGTCAAGATGATTCATCGTCCATCGGCTGATCAGAACCTTCAGTCTGAACATTGCCCATGGAAATCCGAGTAATCCTGGCTCCATGAGCGAATCAAGGAGGCCCATACACAAAGCAGATCTTCAACGGCGGGTGTTCAGTCGCAGCCGGCACCCCCGTGCCAAGGGCCTGAGGAGGCAGCTCTGCGAAGCCGTGCTGATGCTGCTGGGCGGGGTCGGATCCCTGGCCTTGCTGAGCTGGTTGTCTGAAAAATTCAATGGAATCGTCATTCTCAGTGAAGCGATCGCAGATTTGATCCGCGGCATAAGCCAGTTGGTGGAGGCCCTCCTCGGCTTTGGTTCGGTGGTTCTTATCGGCGCAATCGTTCTGCTGGGACTGATACTTTTCTTTGGTGGTGCCTGGCGGCTGCTGCGGGTTACGTTTCAGTTCATTGTCAGAAATCAAAACGCCGCAGCCAAGAATCCCCCTGTTCAGCGCCGGTAGTGATGCAATCGCCTATGGCGAGGCGCAAGGGCTTTCTGAAGGGTCCACAGTTCATTCAGCGTCACTCCACCATCGGCATTGAAATCAAGGCTGTTGAAATTCCTTGAGATCCAGGGAATCGATTCTGCCTCTAGCCTGCTCAACCTTCCATCGCTGTTGTAATCAGCCTTGTGAAAACGTCGCTGCAGCCGTCTGCCGCTGGGGTTTGCTCCCGGTGCACGGAGATCTTCCAGCAGCAGATACCCCCTGGAGTCCTGACGTTGCAGCCGGCGCTGCAGGGATGTCTGACCTTTCACTTCCGTGGGATCAAGGCGCCCATCATGGTTGACATCCATACGGATGAACAGGGCTTCCATCCGCCGACCGTAATCATGCATTCCTCTGGGAGGTTCTGCTGAGACCGCCAACGGCAGGTTGACAGCAAGAGCAGCAATGCAACAGAGATGGAATGGAGAGAACGTGCAGCCCATCAGCCAAGCCTATGGATCTTTGCCGGCAACGTCAGTGTCTCAATCATGACCGAAGTGGGATCAGCTGTGACAGGGTCAAACCAT
>DASCPR010000328.1:0-2887 GCA_036012625.1 Prochlorococcaceae cyanobacterium Fu_MAG_50 | reverse complement strand
ACCGCGTTGAGCGAGGATCTCAACAACTTCCTTAAAGCCCGATGACCATGATCTCCGCAGACGACGTTCGCAAGGTGGCCCAGCTGGCCCGCCTGGAACTCCCGGAGGATCAGATCTCCACCTTCACCGCTCAGCTGGAGAAGATTCTCGGTTACGTGGCCCAGCTAGAGCAGGTGGATACCGAAGGCGTTCCCCCCACAACCCGGGCTGTGGAGGTGGTGAACGTGACTCGCAATGATGGCGTGACCCCAACGCCGGTACGAGAGAAGCTGCTGGATCTGGCACCGCAGCGGGAAGGTGATTTCTTTCGGGTTCCGAAGATCCTTGCTGAATAACATCGCTGGCGAACAAAATCATCACCAAAGACCGTCGCTGTCAAAGACCGTCGCCGCCAGCAATGCCACTGCTAATCATAATCTTATCCAATAAATTCACCCCACTATTCATCACTACCGACCAGAATCAAAAGCGAGCAGAGTCACTACCTGACAGACTCAATGCCGAGCACACTCACAACTGACCAAAGGAGTGGTCAATCAAGAGACTTAACAAATCAAACAGTTGACAAACAAGCAAGGCACTGATGCTGAAGCTGTTCACCGCCGACGGTCAACTGGCGTTACGGCGGTGTGATGGAGCAAATTCAACATGCGTCGCCGCCAACGGATAGTCGGCAGAATCCTGGCGAAAAAGCGCATTTTGCTGCGCCTTGGATTATGACTGCGAACTCCAACTAAAATGTCATAGAGGAAATTGAATCCATCAGATCTTGTTTCAAAAATCCCCAGCCTCTGAGGGCAACCATGGGCATCCAGTAGAGGCTTTGTCGCTTCATAAGCAGGCTTATATTCAAACCAGGGGATCGAAGGCCACAGATGATGGACAAGGTGGTAATTCTGACCCATTATCATCCAATTCAATGCCCTGCTTGGATACACCCTTGCATTCCGCCAACGATTCCTTGAGGTGAAGGGGCGATGAGGCAGATAGTCAAAAAACATCCCCAAGGTCACGCCAACCATTAATGCCGGAGCAAACCAGCAATTAAAAACAAACGGCATGAATCCAAAATGAATGCCAGCCAGAATCACCACAAGGAAACAACCCCGCTCAAACCCCCATTGCATCAACTCCCAACGACGCCATAAGCGTCGTTCAAAGAAGAAATATTCGTGATAGAAAAATCTTGGCGCAATCAACCAGAGGGGACCGAATGTGCTGACGATATGGTCTGGATCTCGCTTGGGATCATTAACAAAGGCGTGGTGCTGAAGATGCACCCTGGTGAAAACAGGAAAGCTGAAACCCAGCAGCAGGGCGGAGCCATGCCCCATCACCTGGTTGATCCAGGGATTCGGATGGGCCGCCTTATGACTGGCGTCATGAATGACCGTGCCCTCAAGATGAAGGGCCAGGAAACCAAGCAACACCAACACTGGCAGCGGCAAGCCGCCGAGATACCAACCCCAGATCGTCAAAGCAGCCAGGGCATAACCGCCGAGGAAGAGACCAACCGTGGGGTTCCAGAACCCAGGTGGGTCGAGAAATTTCCTTGGCACAGACGAGAGCTCAGCCGTCATCACCTCGTTCTCCTGCATCGGTCTTACGGGAGCCGGAGTCATGGATGGAGCGACTGTGGCACTGTCATCACAAATGAATAACAGGCTATCAAGAACATGCCCACCGGGGGACTTGAACCCCCACGACCGAAGCCACTGGTACCTAAAACCAGCGCGTCTACCAATTCCGCCAGGTGGGCGTATCGCCTGAGACTTTAATCACCACTCAAAATGAACTGAACAGTCCCAATCAAAATGCTGGCCTCTCTGATCGGTGAAATCTGCCTGCTGATTGGGTTGTCAGTCCTGCTGCTGCCTCTGCTGGCCACGGAACTCAGTCGTCCCCGCGATGGAGCCTGGGGTTCAGTGGTTCTGCTGCTCGGACTCGTCCTGGTCACCAGCAGTGACCGCCTCAGAGGCGCACCGATGCTCGGCATGCTGTGCGCAATCTTGCTGATCAGCAGGCTTGGCGTGGAGGTGGGCCAGAGTCGCTGGCAACAGCTCAGTGAGGATGAGCAGCAACGCCTTGGCTCCAAGGAGCGCTGGGCCACAAGCTTCGAACAGCTGGGCACCGTGATTGAGCGCCTGATGAGCAGCGCCGCCACCCTGCTGACCCTGGTGCAACCGAAGCCGAAACCCAGTGCAAGCGGCAAGAAATGGGTGCGACCGGAAAGCCCTGGCGATTCCGACACAGCCCCTGAGGATGACGCCAGCAAGGAAGATCAGGCCACAGCCCCAGGCAGCGAAGAGCCTCCAAGCGAAGAGCTCCCAGCAGCAACCGTGACAAGCGCCGCTGGGGAGACAGCTTCTGAGTTGAATCCCAGTGATAACGATGCCTCCCTGCCCCTAAAAGAAAGCGATTGACAACTTTCCCCCGCGAAGACGGATAATTCCCGTTCCGGCAGCGCCACCGTGACCCAGGAGAAGCAACAGAACGGTGACGCCCGCCCGTCCTACAAGCACACGCTCAATCTTCTGCAAACAAGTTTCGGTATGCGTGCCAATGCCACGCAGCGGGAACCTGAACTTCAGGCCTTCTGGGCAGAAAACGGCATCGATTTCCAGCTGGGACGCAACAACCCCGGCGAAAGCTTCACCCTGCACGATGGGCCGCCCTACGCCAATGGCGCCCTGCACATGGGGCATGCCCTCAACAAGGTGCTCAAGGACATCATCAACAAGCAGAAAATTCTGCAGGGGCACAGGGTGCGCTTCATCCCCGGCTGGGACTGCCATGGGCTACCGATCGAACTCAAGGTGCTGCAGACCCTCTCCCAGGAGCAGCGGCAGGGGCTGACGCCGATCAAACTGCGCAAGAAAGCGGCGGC
>DASCPR010000327.1:0-2558 GCA_036012625.1 Prochlorococcaceae cyanobacterium Fu_MAG_50 | reverse complement strand
TACTATCCCTCTCGAGTCTTTTCAGTTGAAGCAGAAAATCCTGAACTTCCGCTACACTTGTTTGAGCATAGGAGTTATCGACAATGAAAAAATTTAATTCAATATTGCAATTCCCTAAGCAAGAAACAGCTGAAGCAATACTATTGAGCAGCTCCTTCAGAGAGTGAAAGTTGACGTAAACGATGTCCAGCTTCATAAGCCCTTCTTGCCTCTTTGCGTAGCGGAGCCTGCAAGGAATTCAACACACAAGAACTTCTTCATGATGATCAACGTGAAATCATTGCTTGTGCCATCATTGGCCGTCACAGAAGAGCAAGGGTGAGTTTATGTTTATTAATTATAGCCCATGTCAGCAGGGACAGGCAAGACCATCGGCGACACTGATTCAAACGGCCCAAAGAATGATGCAACAACTCACGCCAAAAAGGCACAGCTTCTGGTGACCTCTTCCGACCATCATTCATGATTTCGTAGTTAAATGAACTGCGATAACTATTCACAATCGGCAATAAAATAGTGAAAGGGTATTTGAGTAATCCCAATCATCACAACAAAATCTCAGGGCATTTAAGCAACCAAGAAGCTATAATGAGTTGCATTGAATAACAATCATACCATTGTCTCGCCTGTTAATTACCGGTGGTGCCGGCTTCATCGGCAGCCACACCTGCGTCACCCTGCTCGAAGCAGGTCATGACTTAATGATCTTCGATGATTTCAGCAACAGCTCGCCAGAGGTGATTGCACGCATCAAAAAGATCAGTGGAATTCAGGAAAGTGAGGTAGCAGCAAGGCTAAAAGTCATCCAAGGTGATATCAATGATCAAGATCTTCTCGATCAGACATTTAAATCAGCAGCCAATGCAGAAAGGCCTATCGAAGCCGTGATCCACTTCGCTGGGCTTAAAGCAGTGGGTGAATCTGTTGCCGAACCGCTGCGTTATTGGAATGTAAATCTAGGCGGATCGAATACACTCCTTTCCGTCATGGACGCGAACCATTGCCGAATCTTTGTGTTCAGCAGCACCAGCACCGTCTATGGGGAACCAGATCATTTCCCTATTGAAGAAACTACACCCACAACACCCGTCAACCCTTACGCACAAAGCAAGCTAGCCGTTGAGCAGATGGTTGCGGCCCTTGGCCAAAGCGGAGATTGGCGTACAGCCAGCCTGCGCTATTTCAACCCCGTTGGCGCCCATCCGAGCGGGCAGATCGGTGAAGATCCTCTGGGCATTCCCAATAATCTTTTTCCCTACATCACCCAGATTGCCGCCGGTAGACGTGCTCAGTTGAAGGTATTTGGCAACGACTATCCCACTGTTGATGGCACAGGCATTCGTGATTACCTGCATGTGATGGATCTCGCTGAAGCCCATGCCAGCACCTTCGACTATCTGCTCAGGCAAACCGATTCAACGCAACTGACCCTGAATCTCGGTACTGGACGTGGCCTATCGGTGCTGGAAGTGATCCATGGCTTTGAGAATGTTACCGGAATTAACATCCCCTATGAAATCGTGGCACGCCGCCCCGGAGACGTACCAAGGTCTGAAGCTTCTCCTCTATTAGCTAAGAAGATTCTCAACTGGACAGCCAAAAGATCCTTAGAAGATATGTGTCGGGATGGCTGGGCCTGGCAATCTGCCAATCCCCATGGATATCAACAAGACAATCCATAAGAGCAAACATCCAGACCAGTCAATCAACGGTTTTAAATTCAACCTGAAGAGATGGCACTGAGCCTTGGCAATGGATCATCAACAACAACTGATTCTGGCAGGAGGAGGCCACAGTCATGCCCTGGTCTTGCTGCACTGGGCCATGCATCCGCAACGGCGCCCGGCCGGTCTGATCACACTGATCAACAGGCACAGCACCAGTCTCTACTCAGGAATGGTGCCGGGATTGATCGCGGCTGAATATCTACTGGATGAAATCAGCATCGACCTGCGACGCCTTGCGGATCGCGCCGGAGTGGCACTTGTGATTGCTGAAATCGAAGAAATTGATCTTGCCCAGAAAAAACTGCTGCTCCGCGATCGCCCCGGGATCCGCTTTGACCAGCTGAGTCTTGATGTGGGCGCAGAAACCACCAACAGCGAAACCACTCAGGCAACAACCAGCACAACCAGCATGCCAATCAAACCACTGGAGCCAGCCCTGCAGTGGTTCAACAATCAGGACGATCTCAACAACCCAGACAATCCGATCGAGGTGATCGGCGCCGGGTTGAGCGGCATTGAGATTGCACTCGCCCTACGCAGGCGCTGGCCCGATCGCCCCATTCAACTCAGAGGGCATCCAGGCCAAGCCAGCCAATGGATGCAGAAAGCCCTTGCAAGGGAACGGATTGATCTGCTCGATCAGAGGCTGAATCAGGCCTCAAATCCAAGCCTGCCGAGCCTGCGCTGCACCGGCAGCCAAGCCCCTACATGGATCTCGGCCAGTGGCCTGCCCTGTGATTGCCGCAAACGGGTGCGCACCTTGGACACCCTTCAGGTGATCGGACACGAGCAGATCTTTGCAACAGGAGACTGCGCAGTGATCGAGACGGC
>DASCPR010000326.1:0-4692 GCA_036012625.1 Prochlorococcaceae cyanobacterium Fu_MAG_50 | reverse complement strand
GCGGCGGCAGTGGCGAGAGAGAGTTGCTTAAGAGTTTTCATTATTCTGAAGGCATAAGAAAGAGAGAAAGCCCCGCATGTTGCAGGGCCTACTGGCTCACCAGCTGCTGCAGGAGACGGTGTTTCCAATTTGAGTGCAGATTGTTGAGCTATATGCCTTTGCTTCAGTGGCAGTTGTAAGTGAAGCTCCCAAAGCGCCAGCAACAAGAACGAGAGCAACGAAGCTGGAAGTGATGAACTTGTTCATTGATTTGAAGGTGTGGTGAGGGTCTTTCCCTCGGACAAATTCACAATCGCTGAATCAGCCTTGAACTACATCACCCAATCGGGGGGAAGAATCCAGCCCTTGATCCCCCCTCTGGGGGACAGCCCTCTCGCCTTCCCTGTGTTCACGGGTCCTCCCTGAGCAAAAGCCCGTGGGTCATCCGAAGGCTCGATCTCTCTCTAGGCTCCAGGCCATAAGACGGTTGACACCTTTAAGACCGCTTTAATACCAGGCGAACTCAGCAGTCTTCGGCATCTACTCTGAGACAGGGAAGATTTGCTCCCCTGACAGCCAAAAACATCTCGATATGGTTCTGGGTGCCGGGTAGTCCGATGGTTGATTCGTCAGCCTGAAAGCTATAAAACACCCGATAGGGGAAGGCAGGAGCGGTGTTGATCCGGGGAGAGGCAAGACTCCAGCGGGGAGCTGTATCTATCACCCGGCATTGACCATCACCGACTGGCTGGGAGCACGTTGGAGATTGCCTGTCTGGCCCTAGAAAAAGACCCGGACAGCCTTGACAGGAGAAAACTTGAGGCACTTCGCAAGTCATTTGAGGCACTAACGAGGCAGGGCTGCCTCAGCGATCGCCGAAATCACGAACCGGTGAACCGCAAGCACGGTCTTCGGTCTAAGCAAAGGGTCTTCTGTTTTCCTCTCGTTGAGGCAACTGAGGCAGCAAATACGTAAAACGCAGAAAAAAGGGGTTTAAGGCAGGAATTTATAAGTGTTGAACCTGGGGTGCCTCATGCCTCACTGCCTCATCGCCCTCCCCTTAGGACCCCTCCAATTAACTCCCTGTTAATGCCTTAAGGCTGTTGCTGCGCTCCGCAGCCTCTTTCGGTCTAAGGACCTCCAGAGGGCTTCGCTGAAGCTTTCACCCAATTCCCAGACCCTTATGGGCGGAGACAATGGGTAATTCTGCAGTATAGTAAAACGTAACTACGGGAGTGATGTATTTGGGACGTCGAAGGGGGGCTCGCATGGAAGGTGTTTTGATGGCCCAACGAACAGACGGCTCAGGCGTGGAATTGCTGAGGGCGACCAGCTGGTTCATGCAGGAGTTCAACACAGCCGAGTGGCCCATCCCCAGGGATTCACGCAACCCCGACGGCTCAAAAAAGATCGGGCAGTATGGCTTTCCCGGCCGAGGGCATGGAAGAACAGCCGGGAGGGTCGTTTACACACCGCCGCCAGACTGGGACGGCAAAAACCTCCCCAGGGCGAGATTTAGCTGGGGTCGCGTAGTCCCATCTGAGACCTGGTACGTGTTAGCGGAGCTTCTTCGTGTTTCGTATGGGCAGATTTTTTTTCTTGGCAACATTAACGGGAACGGAAAGAAGACCATTGGCCTTAGTGGCTCCAGTCTCGTCTATATGCCCGGCAGCCATCTTCATTCGGTATTCAGCCGCTTCGATCTCTTCCCTGAACCACCCCCAAAACACTTCCTCCTTGGCGGGTGTGAGATCGACGACCCTATGCTCCCTCTTTGTGCCGACTGATTGCACGTAGGCCAGATACATATCAAGGGGGTACTTGCTGTATTTACGTGTAAGTGGGTGCATATAAAAGCTGCTGACCAAGAATTCTCCTGGGCAAATAATCACGCCGCCCCAGGATGTGCACTGGAGTGAAGGCTTGTTTGGTTATTTCTCAGCGGCGGCTTCCCTCACTCAATAGTGTGAATGCAACACCCTCTAACCAGCGACCCCCACTACCCCAAAGTGGTGCGCTACGCAGCGGCGCTACAGGCCGGCAATCCTAATGATGGTGCGGTGTTACCACTACACAAGGCCTGGATCAGAGCTGTCTGGTAGCTCGTCGGGCGAATAACCCGCGTCGAGAGTTCAAATCTCCCCACCCGCCACCAAATACCAAATCGAACTGAGGCCTGTCAGGGCTTTCGATAGCTCTGCAAGCGATTCTCAGGATGGCTTCTCTGGCGTCCATTGCCTAAAGCCTGACTTTGGTGACCTCGGCCTGGATCGCTGCTGGTCCAGTGGAGACCTGAATGGGGCGTTTGGTGAAAATCTCAACACGAATGCCCGCACGAGTTATCGCAATGATGGCCTTGCTTAAAAAGGCTGAGCTGACGATGACTGCTAGGGGCCAACGCCAGGCCATCAACAGCTCAAAAAGGTCATTCATCGCTTCAGGGGTGCTTCTTTTTGTTGGCGTTTATCTTGCTCCTGCGGGGAGCGGCTGCCAGACAGCGACGTGAAGCCATGCGAGTGGATGCAACCTTTGGCTCTTCCATTTTGGCGCCTGCTTCTCGGATAGCGCCGGACCTAAGCAGCTCGATCACATCGATAGGATAGGCGAAGGTTTTCTCTTCACTGCTGGTGGGTCGATGTAGAGACGGTCAGACATGGGGCAAATATCAATTCCCTTGAGTGTTCCGAGGATGCCGTTTCAAGCCCGGAACCCTAATTGCAAGAAGCCCGATGAGATGGGGGGGGGGAAGTGACAGTATCGCCCTCTCAAAATGGCCTAGTCATTGCAATGGATCTGGGCGACAGCCGTCGGGCTCATAACCCGAAGGTCGAAAGTGATTCATGCACCACCTTGGTTTGGGTGCCGTCCACCGGTACCGAGCATTTGAAGAGCCATGTTTTCTGGGGTCTTCTGGGTGAAATGGGGCATTCCACCGACGACGTTGTTCAGATCTTCATCGCTCAACTCTGTCTGGGCCCCTTGAAGCTCGCCTGCAGCCTGGAATGTAGTGGGGGTCATGGGTTGCTCCGAGAGGGACCTTCTCGGTCTATGGCCGCCGCGAACAACGCGGAAGAGGGGCAGCCGAACTTGGAGGTTCGGTTTCAGGGCCTTTGCCGTACACCTTGAAAACCCCAGTTGAACTGAACAGCATCCTTGAAGTTGATCTCCATCACCCCGAGATCGTCTGCACTGCCGTCTTCTTGAGCAGCGACTGGCTGGATGGGAGAGCTAGCTAAAGCAAGAGCCGCAGCACCTGTAAGGGACAGGGAAAGGCGGATCGAGCGCTGCACGCTATGGAGACTCAAATAATGCCGTGAGTTTGATTGCCTTCTGCCTTGCTGTCAGCTGCTGGGGGGCGGTTTGGCGATGGGACAATAACAAACCCCGCACTTTGCGGGGAGAGTCTAATTGTTATTGAGTACCAGGTATCGGATGTCGTTTCAAGCCAATAGTAAGGTGGCTAAAGAAATAAAAATCCCCTACCAATGCAAGGGCTTTGATTGTGTAGGCTGTGGGTCATCTAGCAATTGCCCGTTCCGATAGGCCCGTTGGCGGGACAAGCGTTGCATTTAGTATAGGAGGGGCAGGCATTGACAGACCATTGGCCTCCTCTGCCATAAATGCTTTCCAGCTCTTCATCAGAAATCTCCGTCGGTCAATTCAGGTCTTCTGTCGTGATCGAAAACCCAGCAGCTTTGGCAATAGCTACAGCATCAGCACCTTCTGCTTTCAACTGATCCTGCAATGATTTGTCGCCTTGAACCTTGGCGATGAATGCCTTGAGTTGTTCTTCTGAAATTGGGATGAGTTGAGTGTTGGTGGCTGTTAGTAATTCCAAGGTCTTTCTTCCTTGCACTTATTACTTGCAAATGTAGTTAGCAACAGCCTCATTAGTGACTATAACATAAGTGAAAGCTACAAACAGGACGAAAAATGGTGCCCAAAGCTTTGCTTGATTGCAATCACTTATGGATAGCTTCCTTCCTGTTGAATAATGAACGATGCCAACAGAGCATAATGTAAAGAATATCCAGCCAAATGCCGCAGAGAAGATTAGGTGTATGTTCATTTTTTATTAACCTTTGCAATCGCTACAGCATTAGCACCTTTTGCGTTCAACTGATCCTGCAATGACTTGCCTGCTTGGCCTGTGGCGATGAATACCTTGAGTTGTTCTTCTGACATCAGTACTGGGTTGAATAACACCTTCATAGCATTGAACGGATGCTGTGACTTGAAATGCAATAAAAAACCCCGCACTTGGCGGGGCTGGTGATGATTTTGTCGGGGGATAGATCAGCCACAAACCTCAAGACTGCCCTGCTTTTCCCGTAATGGGTTTTGTATTGCTTTCAGCTCTATTGAGCATCAGGCTCCCCGGCATATGTTCAATATCTCAAGCGTCAACAGACACCACAAACGAATATAAATCAGTTACGAGACCAAAAAAGCTAGAATCACCTCCGACGTGCTCGTTGGCGACGTGGATTTCACCTCGTGTATTAGAGCCATCAATGTCCATAGTGAACTCAACTACTCTACTTGAAAAGTCAATATGTTGGAGTACAAAGTCATCAAGTACTTGGTTCTTTCCATCGTCAGCTCCAAATAGGATTTTATCTCCCTGCTTAAGACTGTAATCTTCAACAATGTGATTGCCTCCAGCACCAAGAATGAATTGATCTCCTCCTCCCCCGCCAAAATAATGATTTT
>DASCPR010000325.1:0-4447 GCA_036012625.1 Prochlorococcaceae cyanobacterium Fu_MAG_50 | reverse complement strand
GAGCCTGTGCTGGTGCGCATGCACTCCGAGTGCCTGACGGGAGACGCCTTCGGTTCGCTGCGTTGCGACTGCCGCCCGCAGCTTGAAGCGGCCCTCTCGAGGATCGAACAGGCCGGAGAGGGGGTTGTGGTGTATCTGCGCCAGGAGGGAAGGGGGATCGGCCTGATCAACAAACTCAAGGCCTACAGCCTTCAGGATGGCGGCCTTGACACTGTTGAGGCCAACGAAAAGCTTGGTTTCGGAGCTGATCTGCGCAATTACGGGGTTGGCGCCCAGATCCTCAGTGACCTGGGCATCCATCGGCTCAAGCTGCTGACCAACAATCCCCGCAAGATTGCGGGTCTCGGTGGTTACGGGCTTGAGGTTGTGGATCGCATCCCACTGGTGATCTGCCCAGGCGATCACAACGCCGGCTATCTGGCGGTGAAACGTGACAAGCTCGGCCACCTGATCGACAGCGATCCACAACAGAAACCCCACCCAGATGATCAGGCCTATGTGGTTGTGGCCTGGGATGGTGAGACCTCTGCGGAGGATCTTCCCGATCTGCGTTCCAAGGCCGAGGCCTGGGCCTCCAGCCACGCCCTGAACCTCAGTCCTGAACAATCACCCCGGCTTCTGGCCCTCTGGGAACGGCCACTGTTTGCCTGGCATGTAAGCGCCCGCGATGAATCAGATTCAAGTGGGGTTTCAGTTCTGAACCAGGAGCTGATGGAGCACCTTCTCAGAGAGATCGTGGCCTGGCCAGGGACCCGTCGGGTGGGCCTGCTGAGAACCGATCACCCCGAGAAGGCCTTGCATCCTTCTCAGATGCTCAACCGGGAGGAACGCCCCCTCAGCCATCTCCGCAATGCTGAACAAACAGCTCTGTTGCAGGGATGGGAAGCAGAGGAGGCAGGCATCCTGATTCTCTGGAGCGAAGAGTCAACCTGACTGAGGCCAGACCTGCCCCAGTCGACGGATCTGCTGCTATTGAATCGTCACCTTGTTGATGCGTGAGCCGTTCTTGAGAGCCAGCACCACATCCATGTTTGCGGTCTCACCAAAGACGGTATGCACTCCATCGAGGTGGGGTTGAGCCTCGTGAACAATGAAGAACTGGCTGCCGCCAGTGTTCTTGCCAGCATGAGCCATCGACAGTGAACCGGCTTTGTGCTTCTTGCTGTTGATCTCACAGTTGATCGTGTAACCAGGTCCATTAGTTCCTGGTGTGCCCTTGGCACCTTCACGGCTATTGGGACAACCACCCTGGGCCATGAAGTTGGGGATCACGCGGTGAAAGGCCAGGCCGTCATAGAAGCCATCCTTGGCCAGCTTGACGAAATTGGCCACGGTGTTGGGAGCATCCGCTTCAAACAGCTCAAGCTCGATCAGACCTGCATCGGTCTCCATCAGGGCCTTGGTCACAATCGTTCTGGCAAACAGCCATGTTAGGCAGCCAGGCAGAGGATCTTGTCCAGGCTCAAAGCCTTTGTGGTCAAACTCTTGAGATCAAAACGTTTGATCCCTTCTTTTTGGCCTAACCCTGGTTCAGGGAACAGCCGCGGCTGGCAAGGGCGCAACGGAGTTGATCGTCATGGTCAGCCAGCAACTGACGAGAGGATGCCGCGTCCAGATCAGCAGCAGCCATCACCAGAGCGATCTTTACGGACCCTTCGCTGCTGCGCAGCAGCTCCATTCCCTGTTCACGATCAACTCCGGCAAGATCACGAAGGATGCGCAAGGAGCGATCAACCAGCTTGCTGTTGGTTGCAGCTACATCAACCATCCGATTTCCGTAGACCTTCCCCAGCCGAACCATCACGGCTGTGGAGAGGATATTCAGGGCCATCTTTGTGGCTGTGCCGGCCTTCAGCCGCGTTGAGCCAGTGAGCAATTCAGGCCCGGTCAGCAGACGGATATCGATGTTGCAGGGCAGGGGAGCCTGTTGTGCAGGAACACAGGCCATGGCAATGGCGAGGGCACCTAGCTCCATGGCATAGGTCAGAGCGCCTCTGACATAGGGGGTGGTGCCACCTGCAGCGATCCCGACAAGACAGTCGTCTGCCATGAATCCACGCTCGATCAGATCGGATTGTCCGGCCTGTTCAAGATCCTCCAAGCCCTCCGAACTTCGCAGCAGGGCAGGTGCGCCTCCCGCAAGAATCCCCTGAACCAGCTCAGGGGGGCTGCAGAAGGTTGGCGGACACTCGGCAGCGTCAAGAACTCCCAGTCGCCCGGAGGTTCCAGCACCGAGGTAAAAAAGTCTGCCTCCCTTACGCAAGCGTGAGGCGACGGCATCAACAGCCTGGCTGAGGGCCGGATGTGCTGCCTCAACAGCTTGCTGGGGTTGCCTGTCCTCATCACAGAAGAGGGCCACCAGGGTCTGCGTATCCATCTGATCGAGGGCCTGGCTCCTGGGATTGGCCTGCTCAGTCAGCAGATGGCCGCGATCTGCAGCTGCCTGAGGAGGATCTGACTGTGAAGGTTGTTCCGCTGGCTGTGGCGTGATCTCCATTCTCAGAGCAGGCCTTCAAGGCGGTTTCGGATGGCTTTGAGTTCAGCCGATTCAGGGGACTCATCAGCGTCTGAAGACTCAGCAGCCTGAAGGCCTGGCTCTGAAACCTCTGAATCAGGGGAGGGCTGTTGTTGTTGCTCACGCCAGTCGCTCACATCCCGATTGGACTCCGGCGGAGCCAGCATCAACCTGTCTTCATTGGAAGAAGGAACAAAACCGGATTCAACAAGCCGTGCTTCATAACCGGCCTGGTCACAGAAAATCTCCATTTCCTTGCGATCAAGTTCCTCCACAGTCGGAACTGGAAAATCCTGAGCTTCCAGCAGACCGGCATAGCGATGGGCATCATCCGGATTCTCAAACAACAGCACCACCGTTGTTCCTGAGATCTCCAGAGAATGGATCCCCTCACTGTCGCGACCGGCGTCATAGAGCAGAACATGCACAAGCATGACGATCAGTTGAGGCTGGCAAAGTCTCTCATTTCGCAAATCCTCTCACCGCGCCGATGCATCGCCTCTACCGAGATCATCCTGTTCAAAGGCGAGTTCCTGAAGTCTTCGGTACAGGGCCCGTTCGGCCTCACCAAGTTCTGCGGGGATCACCACAACAATCTCAACAAGCTGATCACCCCGGCGTCCATCCAGTTCCAACCCACGTCCCCGCAACCGCAGCAGACGGCCACTGGATGATCCAGGCGGTACCTGCAGGGTGACGGGGCCCGCCAGGGTCGGCACATCCACGGCACAACCAAGGGCTGCATCCGGAGGAAACAACTCAAGTCGATAGTGGACACGCAGACCATCGATTCTGAGACCGTTTTCGGTCTGAACCCGCAGCTGCAGAAAATGATCGCGTCCCCCCGGAGCTACGCCTGCCAGGCGCAGGCGCCAGCCATCCCCCGCCAGGGGTGGTGATTCCAGTTCGACAAGGCAGCCGTCTTCCAGTTCAAGCTCAACGGCAGTGCCATGGAGAGCCTGGTCAGGAGTGAGTTCAACGAGTGTCTCGATGTCATCGCTGGCCTGAACAGGGGGAGGAGGTGGCGGTGGTGCCTTCTCTGGCCACTCCATCTCAGGGGCGGGGGGGGGTGATGACTCGTTTTCAACATCGCGATCCGTCCGCTCAAGACCGAGCACAACACTGAGGTAATCCTCGAACGAGGGAAAGCCAACGGCAAAAGGATCGGATGACTCCCGGCCAGAGAGGGTTTCCCCCTCCCAGGCTGCGCGCCGACGGGGGTCAATCAGAACGTTGTAGGCCTCGTTGACGAGCTTGAATCGCTCTTCGGCGTAGCCGTCGTTGCTGTTGAGATCTGGGTGCCAACGTCTTGCTTCCCGCCGGAAGGCACGTTTGAGCTGCGCTGGATCACAACCAGGCTGCAGACCAAGCAAGGACCAGTAATCGGGCTTAGCGGTAGAAGTCATTGTCCCAGGGATCTCTCTCCCAACCGCCCATACCGCGTCGATTGACTGCTGACCTGCTGGGACTGTTCCAGGGATCATCATCCCAGTCATCGTCTGAGAACAGCTCGTCCTTCAGGGAACCGAGGGTGTTGCGTATGCCCTGCAGTGGATTGCTCTCAGAGCGCCTCTCTGCGGACAGGCGTCTATTCAGACCGAACAGTGCTTCCTGAAGAGAGGTCACCCCCAGCTCAAGATCCTGAAGATTGTCGTGTTCAAGCAGGTCCTGCACATCGCGCATGGCCATCTCCACACCCCGCTGCTGACGTTCGGCGCCATAGGGACCGAGCTCCAGAGCAGCATCTCTGAGCCTGCGTTCCGCCTGAGCCACCAGGGTCAGAGCATTGTTGCGTCGTTCGATCGAGGCACGCTGACGCCGATCCTCCCCAGCCTTGGCCTCAGCTTCGGCAAGCAAGGCTTTGAGTTCATCCTCATTGAGGTTGGAGCCACCCTGAATCGTCACGGATTGCTTACGCCCCGTTGTGCGATC
>DASCPR010000324.1:0-11641 GCA_036012625.1 Prochlorococcaceae cyanobacterium Fu_MAG_50 | reverse complement strand
TGCATCTGCGTGATGGCGGACGGATCTGGGACGTCTGCCGACATCTCTTGCAACTGGTGGAAGGGGTGCCTGGCGCCCGAGGCTGGCGCCGAAATCTTGGCATCAACGCCCAGAAAGCCAATGCTGATCTGAATGTGATGGAAAACGCAGCCCGACAACTTGAAGAAGCCGGACTGTAAAAACCACTCAGCCTTCTGCCCCGCCGTAATCGCCATAATCTCCGCCACCACCGGCGCCACCAGGGGCGTCGCTGCCACTGGAAGACGCAGCATCACCAGTCCCTGAAGAGGTGCTGCGCCGCCGTCTGCTGCGACCTTCATCATAGGCACTGGATTCTGATGAAGAGGATCCGCCGTAACTGCGATCCTCCCAACCTCGGGCGCCTGAAGGGCGCTCTCCACCTGCGTCAGAAGCGCCACCACCGCCGCCGCCGTAGCCGCCACCACCACCGCCGCCGTAGCCGCCACCACCACCGCCGCCGTAGCCGCCACCACCACCGCCGCCTCTGCGAGGAGCGCTGCCGCGGGGTTCAGCCTTATTGATTCGCAGTGGACGGCCCATCAGTTCGGCACCCTGAAGAGCCTCAATCGCGGCGTCTTCACTGGCTTCATCAACCATCTCGATAAAAGCGAATCCTCTTTTGCGACCGGTGTCGCGTTCCAAGGGCAGGGCACAGTTGGAGACTTCTCCAAACGGTGCGAATAGTTCTGAAACGTCTTCCTTCTCAGCGCGGAAGGGCAAATTGCCGACGAAGATACTCACTTTGCTTGTGGACCGGTGGAAAATTGAACCAATGGGGCCAGAGGTCACCATCTAATGATGATTCTGAATGAATCAGATCAACCCTGGCAGCGTCAGCGTAGACCGGCTGCGTCATTTCGCTCAGGTCTTCGATCACCGAGCTTGTGTCGCCAGTGCTGCAACTGTTGCTCGACCCGTTCAAAACCTGTTCCACCCTCACTAATTCGAGCTGCCACCACTTGACGTGGAGCCAAGGCATCATGAAGATCTTCAGCAATGCAAGGGTGGAATTGCTGCCAATCGCTGCAGCTGAGGTCTCTGAGCAGAACACCCTGTTCAAGACAATGCTTCACCACGGCACCCACCAGCTGGTAAGCCTCCCGAAAGGGAACACCCTTGGCGACAAGGTAATCAGCCACATCCGTGGCATTGGAAAAATCTGATTCAACCGCACGTTCAAGCCTGTCGGGACGAAACTCAATCCCTTCCTCCAAAAGAATTGACATCGCTTCCAGGCAATCCCTGGTGGTGCTCACAACGTCAAAAAGAGCCTGCTTGTCCTCCTGAAAATCCTTGTTGTAAGCCAGCGGCAAACCCTTGATCATCGTCAACAAGCCCTGAAGATGACCGAAGACACGCCCACACTTACCGCGCACCAGCTCCGGAACATCGGGATTCTTCTTCTGAGGCATCAGGCTGCTGCCTGTTGCACAGCGATCCGTGAGACGAACAAAGGAAAACTCTTCTGATGCCCAGAAAATCACCTCTTCAGCAAGACGACTGAGGTGAGCCATCACCAGAGACGCTGCAGCACTGAACTCCACAGCGAAGTCTCGATCACTGACAGCATCAAGACTGTTTGCATAAATCCCTTCAAAGCCGAGTTCTGAAGACGTTTGTCGTCGATCAATGGGGACCGGTGTGCCAGCAAGAGCTGCAGCCCCAAGCGGTGACACATTGATGCGGCGACGCACATCCTGAAGACGCTCTCGATCCCTTTGCAGCATCTCCACATAGGCCAGCAGATGATGGGCCAGGCAAAGGGGCTGAGCCCGCTGCAGATGGGTGTAACCGGGGATCAATGTCTGCCGGTGCTGTTCTGCCTGGCCCAGAAGTGCGAGCTGAGATCGCTCAACTTGACCGTCCAACTCATCCAGCCGACGGCGTAACCACAGACGCAGATCAGTTCCCACCTGATCATTGCGACTCCGACCGGTATGAAGCTTCTTGCCCACAGGACCGAGCAGGGCAATCAAACGACGTTCAACGGCGAAATGAACATCTTCATCGGCAAGCCCAGGCTGAAAAGCACCAGCCGCAGCTTCTGCACGGATCCTTTCAAGACCCTGCTCAAGCTGAAGGGCTTCCTCAACACTGATCACACCACAACCACCGAGCATGCGTGCATGGGCAATCGACCCATCCAGGTCTTCCTGAAGCAGGGTGATGTCGAATCCAATGGAAGCATTGAACCTCTCAATGGCCGGATGCAGACCCTGCTCGAAACGATCACTCCAGGCTTCGGCCGAACCACCTGTCACCCCTACAGCCATGTCTGCAGCCTCAGTCTTTGCATAGCTTGTCAGGCCACAGCTTCTCAGGCAGGTAAACGGCTGACGGAGGGCAGCATCACCTGTTCATGCACTTTCAGAACCACCATCGAAGCGTCATCTTCCAACTGCCGATCTGCACCAACAAAGCGATCAAGACGGCTGAACAGATCATCAAGAATTCCCTGGGATCCGAGTCCACTGCGACAGGCACCCTCCAGGACGCGAATCAAGCGCGCTTCATCAAAACGTTCTCCGGTGATTCCAGGAGCTTCGGTCACACCATCGGTGTAATAGAGAAGAACATCTCCAGGCTCAAGAGACACCTCTCCGCAGCCGTAGTCAGCTTCAGGCTGAAGACCGATCAATAATCCTGGCGCATCCAGACGATGGATCGATCGTTGCTGTGCTTTCCAGATCAAGGGAGGATTATGGGCCGCATTGGCATAACGAAGCCGACGCGTCCGCGGGTCATAGTCGGAATAAAAGAGGGTCACAAAGCGATGGGAATGGGCCAGATCCTCCTGGGCCAATTGGTTCAGATCATGGAGAATCCGATCCGGTGGCAGGCCACTGAGAACTTCGGCCCGGAGCATTCCACGCAGCAGTGTCATCAACAGACCGGCAGGCACTCCCTTGCCCATCACATCGCCCATCACCAGCGCCCAGCGACCCCGCTCCCTGCGGCGACCGATCAATTCAGGGCGTGTGGGGATGAAATCGTAGTAATCACCACCAACCTGAAAAGCCGGCCTACAGCGAGCCGCCAATTCCACACCTTCGATCAGCGGACAATGGTCCGGTAAAAGCTGAGCCTGAATTTCTGCACCAATACTCAACTGACGATCCACCCGTTCATGGCGACGCGTTTCCCTGAGCAACAGATCGTTCTCAATGGCAACGGCTGTGAGATCCGCAACCAGCTGAAGATGGCGGCGATGCACCTCACTCCAATTGAGAGCCCCCTGCAGATCAAAGACATAAAGACGGCCTCGCTGACGCCCCCTGGCCACAATCGATGTGGAAACCATTCCAGCCCGAGGCAGATGGCGCTGCACCATCCGATCGAGAGAAAGCAGTTGAGCCTCTTCCGTGGCGAACCCGGATGCCATTCCAGGTTCGAAAGCTGCCAGTTGTCTCAATAATTCCTGACAGGCATCATCGGGAACGGCCTGCAGCTGATCTCGCCATAGACGGCCGTCCATCTGAAACGGAACCAGAACAGCACCCTCAACCCCTAAAAGACGGGAAGCCACAACGGGAACCAGCTCGAGGAAGCGATGCAGATTGGTAAAGCTGCGCAGAGCAAAGCCAAGGGATACCAAAAGGTCCTGATTGCAACGCTGCTCAAGGGAGAGGCTCTCGAGCAGTTGCCGGAAAGAAGATATCGACGTCGGAGACTGAGGAGATCTTCGGGATGGAGGGGAGGGATGTCGCCCCGGTGGCTTACTGCTGCTCAGGGCATGGCCACGAAAGGGTCGTTAAGTTAGCAAGTTCACAAGTTCTTGATCACCAAAAGGCTTCAACGGGTTGCGAGCAAGGCCTCAATGAACTCAAAACTGTTGAAAGGTCTGAGATCACGAATGCCTTCTCCGGCTCCAACAAAGCGAATCGGTAATTTCGCTTCCGATGACACGGCCAGGGCAACCCCACCCCGGGAGGTGCCATCCAGCTTGGTGATCACAACTCCGGTAAGACCAGCCGCCTTGCCGAAGGCCATGGCCTGTCTGAGGCCATTCTGTCCCTGACTGGCATCAAGGACCAATAAAGATTCAACCTTCGCCTCTGGTGCCAAACGCTCAATAATTCGACGAACCTTCTGGAGTTCCTCCATCAGGTTGTGCTTGGTCTGCAGACGGCCGGCTGTGTCTACAAGCACCAGATCCGTATTCCTGGAGCGCGCTGCACCAATAGCATCAAACACAACTGCAGCCGGATCAGCATTGGCGGTTGGGTTCGCCACAACTGGCACATCACTGCGATCACCCCAGACCTGAACCTGCTGAACCGCCGCGGCCCTGAAGGTATCTGCCGCGGCAATCAGTGCGGAATAACCGCTGCGAACAGCAAGATTGGCAAGTTTGCCGAGGGTGGTGGTCTTGCCGACCCCATTCACTCCCACCATCAACCAAACATTCAGGCGCCCACGCTCGGGAGCTAGAAGCTTCACACCACTGGCTTCAATCGGAGCATCGAGAAGATTGCAGAGCTGCTGCTTGAGGAAGCGAAGGCCTTCGGCTGGATCCACCACCTCTTCATTCATGCGCTTGCGCAGGGCATCAAGCACCTGATCTGTGGCCTCAACCCCTGCATCCGCTCTCAGCAGCATCGTTTCCAGATCATCAACAACTTCAGGGGTGAGTGGATCATCACCAAGCTTCTCAAGAAGCCCTGTGACAAAAGACTGTCGAGTCTTCTCAAGGCCCTGCCGCAGCCTGCCAAGCCAATCGATCTCCTCCAGGGAAACCTGACCAGCCTGACGCCCTTGCGCCGCCAGAACATCGGCAGACCACTGGAAGGTGTCATCAAAATCACCAAGCACTGGCTCGGCGGAATCCTGGGCCGATGGCTGTTGGGGAGATGGCTGTTGGGGAGATGTTGCAACGGCTGGCTCAGCAGCGGCGGCAACAACATCGGAGCCGATTAAAGCCGAAGTTTCAGTGGCCTCAGCCACAGTTTCAGTGGACCCAGGCTCACCGGTGGAAAAAGCTGATGACTCAGCAACTGAGGCTGATAGCTCCGGTTCGGGTTCGGCCTGTTCCTGCTCGCTCTGCTGCTTGGCTTTCAGGCGTGCATAGGCCTCTCGAGCCCACTCGAGGGGGTCTTCCTCTGCTGTTGCAGGGGCTTTAACTTCGCCAGCATCGGCAGGAGCATCTGCTGCCTCTATGGCTTCTGCCGATGACGTCCCAACTGGGTCCTGTTCAAGCCTGTCTGAACTGGGGAGCTCATCCGGCTCGGCTGCCATCGCCTTTTCACTGTCCTGGGGATCAACAGGCTGTGCTGATGATGCATCGCTGGTTTGGCGATTGAACCAGTCGTAAACCATCAGGACAGTGTGGCGGAGGAAGCATCTTGAAGCCGCCGCAAAACGCCATTGATCATGCGGCGCCCCTGATCATCGCTATAGCGGTGCGCAAGTTCCACCGCTTCATTACAGGCGACAGCGGCTGGAGTGTTCAAAGCGGTGAGATCCACAACAGCCAGTCTGAGAATGTCCCGATCAATTCGCGGCAATCGACTTAGGCGCCATCCCTCCATCACACGATCCAGGCGTGAATCGATGCTGCTGCGTTGTGCCAGAACCAGTTCAATCCTCTGCAAAGCACCGAGGCGGATCTGTTGCTGATCAGCGAGAGCAAGCAACCTTGGCAGTTCCAGACTGGCGGATAAACCATTGAGAACCCGTTCAGCCCCTGTCAGACAGCTCTGCAGATGCTCGCGGGCCTGAGGCAGAGGTTTGGAGTGAATGTCTGCATCCTGAATGTCACTGTCAAGCAACTGTTGCTGAGCCCTTTCAAGCTCTTCAGCACAGGAATCAAGATCCTCCCGCCAAAGCTGTGTGAGACCGTCAAGAGCCTTTTGAAGCAGGCTTTCCAGAGGGATCTCCTTGAGACCGGCAACATCTCCCTCAGGGATCTGTCCGAGAACAAGCAGGGCCAGTTCTCGCGCAAGTGATCTGGACTGCATGGTCAGGACAGAACAAGAAAGGGCAATGTGACGCGTGCCAGATGAACTTCAAGCCTGACTTGTGGAGGTGGACGCGGGGGGGTTGCTCGACGGCCGCAGCGATGAAATCAATCCGGAGAAACTGCGCTTGACAGGAGTCTCTCGTTCATCTGGATTGACAATTCCTGCGGAAATAATTGTTCGGAAGGCATCTTCCACAGAGATGTTCAGATCCTTAACCTCAGACTCTGGCACCAATGTGTACCAACCTGTCGTTGGATTTGGTGCTGTGGGAATGAAAATACTCAGCAGCGGTTGATCCAATTCAGCCTGTAGGGACGGCCCTACAAGACCTGTGACAAAGCCAACACTGAACAGACCCTCACGGGGGTATTCAACAAGCACAACCCTTCGGAATCGCTGGGAATTATCCCTGAGCAGTGTTTCCAGCAACTGCTTTAGGGTCTTGTATATCGATCCGGCTAGGGGAATACGCGAGAGCGTTCCCTCTCCGAACTCAAGCAGCCAGCGCCCAACAATATTGCGGGCCATCAAGCCGATCAGCAGGATGCCCAGCAATGGCACCGTGAGACCCAGGCCAAGATTGATCAGATCCTGAAACAGTGGATTGAGCGTGATGAATGGGTTGAACTGCTTCGGTATGGAGGTCAGCAAGGCCAGGAAAAAACGACTGATCGTTGTCACCAACCAGATTGTGGTGGCCAAAGGAATGACCACCAATAGACCTGCAATCAGATCGTTCTTGAGATCCTGCTGAAGCCTGGAGGACAGCGGCAGATCAGTTGTGGAGTTGGACTGCACCAAGTCGCGTCCGTTGCCTTTGGCCGACGTGTTCAACCAACCTAACCAGCTGAGCGCACTCCGACGACTCTTTCAGAGCACTGAGGTGAACGCCAGCAACACAAAAGCAACCGCAAGCACCACTGCCGTGAGGGTTCCACCGAAGAAACGTTGACTGGCTGCAAGATTGCGCTGCTTCTCAACCCGTTGAATCTGGTCATCCATCTGACCAAGTTGGCGATCGATGAATTGCTGTGCCGCCTTCTGCTTGTCTTCATCAGAGGCACCCGCCGGCAACTGACCGGCCTGGGCAAGCTGCTCACCAAGCATCTGCACCGCTTCAGGATTCTTGCCCTGTTGACGAGCCATCTCCAGCTGGTCACGTTTCTGTTGAAGACCCTGATCAGCCTCGCCAGAAAGGGTCTGATTACCAGTTATCGCAATGGGTATGACTGCAATCATCAGCACCGCCAACAGTGCTGAAAGTCCACAGACAAGCCAGCGGATCAACGATTTTTCCTGCCCAGGCTGATCAAGTCTGGAACCGATGAGCATCAACAACAGACCGACGAAGGCCATCGGGGCCTGGTTGACAAGCCTTTCAATGACAAGTTGCTGATAAACCTGATCACTCCAGTCACTGCCGGTGAGCAGAACAGCGATCTGCAGAAACAGCAGAATGATCAGGGTTAACCCCAGCCATCTCAACAGAGATGACAAACGACTGCTCGACTTGGATCCCATATCTCTCGTGGGCACGGCAACATGCCTAAAGGCGTCCAATTTTAAGGTCGTTTGAATTGAGAGCAATCGCGACCCGGGATCAACTCAGCCTGGAGCTGAAAAAACAAGCCCAGCGGGAGGGCTTTAACCCTGTTGGCATTGCCAGAATCCCGGGAAGTCATCGCCTCCAACTGCGCACAGCAGCTCTGCAGCGCTGGTTGCAGGCCGGTCATCAGGCTGACATGAACTGGATGGCTGCACCGCGTCGCCAAAACACCGAGTTGCTGCTTGAGGGTGTGAGCAGTTTGTTGGCGGTGGGGCTGAATTACTACGTCGATCTTGAACGGGAACCCCAAAGCCTTGCCGTGGCCCGCTTCGCATGGGGTCGCGATTACCACAGGGTGATCAGGAAAAGATTGCAGCGACTCGGTCGCTGGCTGCAAGAGCAGCGCCCTGACTGTCGCTGGAAGGTCTGTGTCGATGCTGATCCTTTGCTGGACAAGGCCTGGGCAGAGGAAGCCGGACTGGGCTGGATCGGCAAACACAGCAATCTGATCCACCGAACACGAGGCTCCTGGATGGTGCTCGGTCATTTGCTCTGCACCGAACCCCTCACCCCTGATCAAGCATCCAAACCTCTTTGCGGTTCCTGTCAGGCCTGTCTGGAAGCCTGTCCTACCCAGGCCATCAGCGAACCCTTTGTGGTCAACTCCCGTCGCTGCCTCGCTTATCACACGATCGAAAATCGCGATCAGCACCTCCCGGACGACATCAAAACGTCCATGGGAGCTTGGGTCGCCGGATGCGACATCTGCCAGGACGTCTGTCCATGGAATCAAGCAGAGCTACCGAGCAATGATGACCCTGATGTGCAACCAAGAGCCTGGATCCTGCAGCTGACTCGCGAGCAAGCCCTCTCCTGGGACGACAACACCTGGGATGAAAAGCTGCGGGGTTCAGCACTCAGACGCGTCAAACCATGGATGTGGCGCCGCAATGCAGTTGCGGCACAAGCAAAGAAGACCCTTAGCCTTGGCAGAACCTGAAAGCAGCGAATGGGATTGATCCAGCAGCGACGCAAGACATCCCGGCAATGGCTTGGCGCCATGCTGGGAGTCGCCGTTGCGCTGCATGGAGCACCTTCCCGTGCTCTTGTTCCCTACGTCTACATCCCAAGCCAAAAGGAACTTGAAGGGGCCAGTCTCGGGATCGGCAGAACTGCTGCACAACTACTGCAACTCGGCCAACCCAATGAAGCTGTTCGTCTGGCTGCCCTGGCCGTAAGGCTCCAACCAGATGATGAACGCCTCTGGTCTGTCCTGGCTGAAGCGCAATTGCGCAGCGATCAACTCGATGCAGCAGCAGAGTCTCTGGCCAGAGCCAAGCAGCTGAACCCCCAGAAAGCGGGCCTCTGGTTTGCTGAAGCCTCTCTTGCACTGCGGGACAACCGTGCGGCTGAAGCCGTGACGTTGCTTGATCAAGGTCTTCAACTCGACCCAAACAATGCGGGTGCCTATTTCGACCTGGGTAACGCACGGGTGATGCAATTGAAATTCAGACAGGCACTGCAGGCCTTTGAAAAGGCCTCCTCACTGAAACCAACCTTCTGGGAAGCGCTCAACAATCAAGCCATCGTCCTGTTTGAAATGGGCAAATCAGCCAAGGCCATCGATCGCTGGCGAGAGGTGCTGGAAATCAAGCGCAATGCAGAACCGATGCTTGCCCTGGCAGCGGCCTTGAATCAGATCCAGCCAGGCAACCAGGAAGCTCGCCAGCTCGCCAGCAAAGCCCTGGCGGACGATCCCAATTACGTGTCCCCCAGTCACCAGAAAGAACAACTCTGGGGAAGCAAACTACGCTCCGCCACAAGAGAGTTACTGAAAGATCCAGGGCTGCGGCCTGCCGTGGACAGAGCTGAAGCGAATGCGGCTACCAGGTGATCCAACTGAAATCAAAGCTGGTCTATTGGTAAGAGATCTGTAGGCTGATCGCTTCCTGCTTCTGATCTCCAACCTGGATGGCTGAGGAGCGCGTCCAACCGATTGCCCTGCATCAGGAGATGCAGCGCTCATACCTCGAATACGCCATGAGCGTGATCGTGGGACGAGCACTGCCTGATGCACGGGATGGTCTGAAACCCGTTCAGAGACGCATCCTTTATGCGATGCATGAACTGGGGCTGACCCCTGATCGGCCCTATCGGAAATGCGCCCGGGTGGTAGGTGATGTGCTCGGCAAATATCACCCCCATGGTGATCAGGCGGTCTACGACGCCTTGGTGAGGCTTGTTCAGACCTTTTCCAGCCGCCATCCCCTTCTGGATGGTCACGGCAATTTCGGCTCAGTGGATGATGATCCAGCTGCAGCAATGCGATACACCGAAACCCGGCTAGCGCCAATCGCCAACCAGGGAATGCTGGATGAGATTGGGGAAGACACGGTTGATTTCGCTGCAAATTTCGATGGTTCACAACAGGAACCAACTGTTCTTCCTGCCCAGCTTCCCTTTCTGCTGCTGAACGGATGTTCAGGAATCGCCGTGGGAATGGCGACAAGCATTCCGCCACACAATCTCGAAGAAGTGGTGAATGGCCTGATCACACTGGTGCGCAAGCCGGAATTAAGCGACGAAAAACTACTGGAAATCATTCCAGGACCTGATTTCCCAACCGGTGGAGAAGTTCTGATGGGGAGCGGGATCCGCGAAACCTATCTGCGCGGCCGGGGAAGCATTCCAATGCGGGGATGTGCCCATGTGGAGGAAGTTCACCCTGGCAAAGGTCGGCATCGACGCAATGCCGTAATCATCACAGAACTTCCCTACCAATTAAGCAAAGCTGGCTGGATCGAGAAGCTGGCTGATCTTGTCAATGACGGCAAGATTGGCGGCATCGCTGACATCCGAGACGAAAGTGATCGTGATGGCATGCGTATCGTCGTGGAGCTGCGCCGTGATGCAGAACCAGAAAAAGTTCTTGCTGATCTGCATCGCCGCACCTCACTGCAAAGCAATTTCGGCGCCATTCTTCTAGCGCTCGTTAATGGACAGCCGCAACAGCTTTCATTAAGGGAACTGCTGCAGACATTTCTCGACTATCGAGAAATCACCTTGATTCGACGCACGAGCCATGCTCTGCGAAAAACAGAAGACCGGCTCGAGGTGGTGGAGGGATTAATCACAGCACTGAACGCCCTTCAGGCCGTGATTGCGATGATTCAGGAAGCGAAGGATGCAGCAGCAGCGCGAGCAAGCCTGATGGTTCGACTGGAGATCAACGAACGCCAGGCGGATGCAGTTTTGGCGATGCCCCTGCGCAGACTGACAGGCCTGGAACAGGAAAGCCTCCGTAAGGAAGTTGAAGAGCTGAGACGGGAACGGGAACAACTTCAGCTTTTGCTGCAGGACCGTGACCGCCTTCTTGAAGCTCTGGTGGAGGAATTGCGCAACCTCAAGAAACGCTTTGGAACTCCCCGACGAACCCGACTTGTTGAAGGTGGAGATGACCTCGTTGCCGAACGTACAGCCAGCCAGAGGCCTAATGCTGAACTGCAACGTCAACAAGCCCTTGCAGCTCTGCCCAGTGATGGGCGTCTGTTGATTCAGGAGGACGGCCAGGTCAAAGTTGTGAGCCCTCAGGTGCTTGGACGTCTGCATCTCCATGAAGCCTGCTCCCTCGGGGATGAACCAGCACCTGCCCGTTTGATCCTGGCCATTGAACCCCCACCAAGACTGCTCGCGTTCACCACCAGCGGCCGAGTTGCACTTTTACGCTGGGAATTCGCTGGACAACAACCTGGAAACCTGGAACGCTTCCTACCTGGAGGACTGGAAGGAGAATCGATCGTTTCATTGCTGGCCATTCCAACTGAACAGAGTGCGGAGATCAAAAACTTGAGCCTCGGTTTATTAAGTACTGATGGAAGATTCAAGCGTTTGCCTCTTGAAGAAATCCTTGACCTATCAGGAAGGGCAGCGACAATCCTCAAACTAAAAGAATCTGTCTATTTACAATCAGCATTAATCTGTGAAGAAGAATCTGATGTAATTCTTATCAGCGATATTGGACGCGTACTCAGACTTCCCGTCAATGACGCCAATCTTCCTATCATGGGAAAATTAGCCCAAGGACCGATTGCAATGCGACTGCTGCCAGGGGAAA
>DASCPR010000323.1:0-3673 GCA_036012625.1 Prochlorococcaceae cyanobacterium Fu_MAG_50 | reverse complement strand
GGTCTGTTCAGGCAATGGTCTGGCTGCGCATCAGCATCAGAGTGACCACCCCCTGCTGGCCGACAAGCAATTCCCTCAACAGGCTGATCAGGCCTACCCAGATCACAGGTGTCACATCAACACCACCGATGGGGGCCACAACTCGTCTGGTTAAGGCGAGCAGAGGCTCAGTCGGCCAGCTGACCAGGGCCAAGACCCCTTTGCTCAGATCCAGTTTTGGATACCACGTCAGCACAATCCGGAACAGGAACATCAGTGTCCAGGTTCCAAGGAGTAGAGACATCCCGAGTTGAAGGATTGGCAGTATCTTCAGCAGCAGCGGCGTCACAAAGCTCAAAGCATCCACAGCACCATCGTAGAAAGCCGCCTGCAATCCTTAAACTCAACCCGGCCAAGCCACCGTCAGCAGCCTCGCCATGACTTCCTCCCTGTCCAGTTTCCTGCTCAGCCTCCTCGGGGGCGCCGTGATCGTTGTGATACCGGCCACAATTGCTCTGATCTTCATCAGCCAGAACGATCAGGTGGACCGGAAACTTTGATCAGCCTGGCGCAGTTCGTAGACTGGGTTCGCCGGAGCTGAATCTTCACTCTCCTGCTCAGGTCTTTCATGAGGCGCATCAGTGGTTAATGCCAGTCTCAACTGGGCAAGCATCGTTGGAATCGTGCTTGCTGTTGGCGGTGCGCTCCTCTATTTCATGCGGACGTTCAAGCCCGCCCTTGCCCGGGATTACGACGTTTTCTTCGCGGCGATCGGTCTTCTGTGTGGCGGCATCCTTTTCTTTCAGGGTTGGAGACTGGATCCGATCCTGCAGTTCGGTCAGTTCCTGCTCGCTGGAACCACCGTCTTCTTTGCCTACGAAAGTGTGCGGCTGAGAGGCGTGGCCACCGAACAGGCCCGTCGCTCCGCCTATTTCGATGATGAGCCGGCACCGTCGGTTCCAAACTCGCCCTCTGGCGGCATCAGGGGAGGTTGGGACGAAAACTACGATCGCTTTGATGAACCTCAACCCCTGCGCCGACGGGTCTCGGGAGCCAATGATGAGGAGAGGGAGCGACCTGAAGATGAGTTCTACAGACCCAGACGCACCTCAAGAGCTGCAATCCCCGAACAAGCCGTCAGTCGCCGTCGAAGTGGCCCTGATGAGCCTGATTCATGGTCAGCGGATGATTCGGAACGCTCCCGCAGATTGAGACGGTTTGGCAATCAGGAGGATGATTCAGGCGCCCGATCCAGTTTCGGAGATCGTCGCAACACGCGTCAGGATCAGCGACGCGGCAGCCGTCCCACCTCAAGCCGTCCCACCTCAAGCAGTCCCACTGCGACCCGTCCAACTGGCAGCGGGCCCATGGCGGACAACCAGGAATCCTCGCCTTCACAGCCATCTTCAAGACCTGGATCTTCCTCCGCTCGTCCCGGTATCCCCCAGGGAAGCCCACTCCGACCGGACGCTGAGGATGCCTCCTTCTCGCCAACACGGCGTCCTCCAAACGATTCGATCCCCAGGGGCAGTGAGCCTTCCGGACCGCCTGCAACACCACCAGCACGATCGGATCGACCCACACCACGAAGTTCTCGTCCGCGGGATAACAACTCCCGTTTCGACGACTGAACAGACACCATCCGACCCTGTTTCAGCTGCTGATCACCTTGATCAGCAGCTTTGTGATCGCAGGTTGCGTCGGCCCTGCTGAACGCACCCCTGGTGCTCTGCAGGATCGCAGCCAGGAGGATCCAGCCCTGAGCGGCAGCGGTGAAAAACTGGCCGTGATCGTGAAACAACAGGGGCGACCAACGGTGCAGCTGCGCGACCTGCGCAACGGGCAGATCCTGCCGCTCCGGCATTTTTCGCGCCATCAACCCCATAGCTCACCATCCCTGAGCTGGAACGGTCGCTATCTGGCGGCGATTACCCAGAGAGGCAGGCGACGACAGGTTGTGATCGAGGATCGCCTCAGTGGCAGATTGCTGCCCCTGAGACTTCCCGGTGGCCGTGAGCCAGTTCGTCTGAGCCTTTCTCCAGATGCCCGTCAATTGGCCGTGCAAGTTACTGATCAGGGCCATTGGCGCGTTGAACTCCTCGATCTCAGGGATCTGCTGGAACCGGATCAAGCTGCAGGGCTGCGCCGTTCCACACCTTCCCCCTTAAGCCAGAACTGACCATGGGCAGATCGCCAGGACGCAGCCTTGCTGCTCAACTGATCTCAGCAGCTGTGGCCCTGGGCCTGACCGGTTGCGGTCAGGGATCCGTCAAGCCAATCCATGGGTTGAACCGCGCCCTCAGGCAATCGGCCTTATCTCAGCGTGCCCCGCAGCTTGGTCAGGATTGGTTGGTGACACTCGCCAGCCAGCGCGGCAGGGAGAAGATTGAACTGCTCAATCTGCGCAATGGTCGCAGACCCGTTCCATTGCCTGGGCTCAATCGCGCCGATGCCCAACCGATCAGTGTCAGCGTTAGTGCCGATGGCGAGCGACTGGCCCTGATCCGACAACGGGAAAATCAAACCGAATTACTTCTCTATCGACGCAGCACAGGCCTTGTGCAGCGTTTGGAGATCAACCCGAGGGGCGTGCCGCGTCATGTCAGCATCAGCGGTAACGGCAGGACCCTTGCGGTTCAGGTCAGTCGCGATGGCCGCTGGGATGTGGATCTGATCCGTCTGCCGGGCTGAAGGCCTGATCCTTGAGGCCCATTTCAGATGATTCGCCCTGTCTGGTGATTCAGGGAATCAGGCCCGCCCAGTGCAGGAAGGTGTCACGACTGAGCGCCTCGATCAACAGCACCACAACGAATCCAAGCATGGCGAAGCGGCCATTGACCCTTTCTGCATAGCCGCTCCAACCAAAGGCAGGCACCTCATTGGTGGTGGCACTGGTGGAGGGGGCTTCAACGGCGCTTGATGCCTGATCGGGCTGCTTCGGATCGTCGGAGTTGGTTGAAGTCATCGAAGCCTCAGGCTCGTCCAAAGTCATAGCTAGTCGTGGGGATCAGGCGCCAATTGCCATCACCGATCAGTTCAAGGACGTTCTCATGAAAATCAATCAGTGTTGGACGATGCCCGACACTGATAACGGCCAGATCTCTGCTCCTGAGCAGATTATAGAGATGTTGCTCGGTCTTCACATCTAAAGCGCTGGTGGCTTCATCAAGCACAACGAAGCGAGGCGCATTGAGGAGCAGCCGACCAAAGGCCAGGCGCTGTTGCTCGCCAAGGGAAAGAATTCGTGGCCAGTCCTGATTTACATCAAGGTCGGGATAACGGCTTGCCAACTGATGAAGATTCACCTCGTCTAAAACAGCCTTGAGCTGATCATCGCTGAATCGATCCTGGTTGGTGGGATAGCAAAGCTGTTCCCGCAGGGAACCTAGAATCATGTAGGGCTTCTGAGGGATGAAAAGAAGATCGCCAGTTTCAGGTTTTTCAACAGATCCCTGCCTTGGGCTCCATAAGCCGCTGATCATGCGCAGTAGGGAGGTCTTGCCGCAGCCTGATGGACCAACCACCAGAAGCTTGTCTGTTGGATTGATGCTGATATTGAGGTCATGAATGATCTGCTGGCCCCCGTTTGGAGCGTAAAGATCAGCATTGCGAATGATGATCGATTGATGCTCTGACCCTGGTGAGGCTGGGATTGATTTTGCTTTTGGATCGCGATTGACCTGCTCCACCTTTG
>DASCPR010000322.1:0-1929 GCA_036012625.1 Prochlorococcaceae cyanobacterium Fu_MAG_50 | reverse complement strand
AAATCCCAACCCAGCTTTCTGAGCTTGTTTTGGTCGCAATTGGCGCTGTTCCGGGAGCTCTTATCCGCTGGCAGGCAGCTGGAATACTTACGGGTGGATCTGAGAATGTTTTTGTGAATGTATTGGGAGCCTCGATCCTCGGCTTTGTTTTTGGCTTATCTTCTGGACCCAATGTCTATCTTTTAATTGGTGTTGGCTTCTGTGGATCCCTCACCACATTCAGCGCCTGGATGGTTGATTGTGTTGTCCTGATTGCTAAGGGTGAATGGCTGCAGGCCCTTGGCTTAATTGTGTTGACCATGGGCGTTGGCCTGGGAGCCGCGGCCCTTGCCTACTATTTCGGCCGTTTGCTGAGACCCTCAAGACCTGCGCAGGCACCTCCTGCAGCCGATTCTCGTCAGTAATAAATGGGCTTCACCCGTTGTGCTGAACCTGTTGCGTTGAACCTGATTTCCACAGCTTCCCTGACGGTACGCAGCTGAACTGGCTCAGCTTGATCAGCCATACTCTGACTGGGCTTTCAGGGCGCTTCGATGGACGAAGCAACACGCGCAACTTCTGCCAATCCAACGGCTCTGAGCGCAACTCAGCAAGCGGATGTTGTTGCTGATCAGCTGGAGGGGTTGCTGGCGGCCGGCAACTATGACGCGGTGAAGATGCTGCTGCAGCCGGTGCAACCGGTTGATGAGGCGGAAGCCATCGGACGATTGCCCCGCACCCTGCAAGCCCTGGCCTTTCGCCTGCTGAGCAAGGACGAAGCGATCGAGGTCTATGAACATCTGGATGCTTCCGTGCAGCAAAGCCTGCTTGAGCGTTTGCGTTCAGGGGAGGTACTTGAGGTGGTGGAGGAGATGTCACCGGATGATCGGGTCAGACTCTTCGATGAACTGCCTGCCAAGGTCGTGCGCCGCTTGCTGGCAGAGCTCAGTCCCGCCGAGCGGCGGGTCACGGCTGAACTGCTTGGTTATCAGGCGGAGACCGCCGGGAGGTTGATGACCACGGAGTTCATCGATCTGAAGGAATTTCACAATGCTGCCCAGGCTTTAAGCATCGTGCGCAGACGGGCCCGTGAGACGGAAACCATTTACAGCCTTTATGTCACGGATGCGGAGCGCCACCTCACCGGCATTCTCTCCCTCAGGGACCTGGTCACGGCTGAACCGGAGAACAGCATCGGCAATGTGATGACCAGGGATGTGTTGAGTGTGGCCACTGACACCGATCAGGAGGATGTGGCCCGAGCGATTCAGCGCTACGACTTTCTTGCCCTGCCCGTGGTTGATCGGGAGCGACGCCTGGTGGGCATCGTCACCGTTGATGACGTGATTGACGTGATCGAACAGGAGGCCACCCGCGATCTTTACGCGGCTGGTGCTGTTGAGGCGGGGGATGAGGATGATTATTTCGTCAGCAATCTGTTTGTCGTGGCCAGGCGACGTGTGGTCTGGCTGGCGGTGCTTGTGGTGGCCAGTTTTTTCACCTCCGAGGTGATTGCCATGAATGAGGACGTGCTGCAGAAAGTTGTGCTTCTGACTGCTTTTATCCCACTGCTTGGTGGAACGGGGGGCAATGTCGGTGCCCAGAGTTCCACCGTTGTGATCCGGGGCTTGAGTACCCGCAGCATTCAGGCTCTCGGGCCGATTCGTGCCGTGTTGCGGGAGGTGCTGGCTGGTGCGCTGCTCGGGGTTCTGATGTTGGTGCTGGTGCTCCCTTTTGCCTGGTGGCGTGGCCAGAGTGCTTTGGTTGCGGTTTCGGTGGGCATCAGCCTGCTGGCGATCACCACCCTTGCGGCCACCGTTGGAGCTGGCTTTCCGCTGCTGTTTGACCGCATGGGCCTGGATCCAGCCCTGATGTCCACGCCTTTCATTACGACGGTCACCGATGTGGCTGGGACACTGATCTACCTGAAAACAGCGTCCTGGCTTTTGA
>DASCPR010000321.1:0-11839 GCA_036012625.1 Prochlorococcaceae cyanobacterium Fu_MAG_50 | reverse complement strand
CAGGGTGGCCAGCGTCTTGGCGAAATGGAGGTCTGGGCTCTTGAGGCCTATGGCGCCGCCTATACCTTGCAGGAATTGCTGACAGTAAAATCAGACGATATGCAGGGTCGAAATGAGGCCCTGAATGCAATCGTTAAGGGCAAGCCAATTCCAAGACCAGGAACCCCTGAATCCTTCAAGGTGTTGATGCGTGAGCTTCAGTCCCTCGGTCTCGATATCGCTGTTTACACCGATGAAGGCAAGGAAGTTGATCTGATGCAGGATGTGAATCCGAGGCGAAGTACTCCGAGCAGGCCCACATACGAATCACTTGGTGTTGCTGATTACGACGAAGACTGAAATAGCCAGACTCTGATCTCTCTTCCTTTATCTGTTCCGTTCGCGATTCGTTCATGACCACCAGCAACCTTCGTACTGAGAACCACTTCGATTACGTCAAGATCACTCTGGCTTCACCCGACAGGGTGATGGAGTGGGGCCAGCGCACACTCCCAAATGGTCAGGTGGTAGGTGAGGTCACCAAGCCCGAAACCATCAATTACCGCACCCTCAAGCCTGAGATGGATGGTCTGTTCTGCGAGAAGATCTTCGGTCCATCCAAAGACTGGGAGTGCCATTGCGGCAAATACAAACGGGTTCGTCACCGTGGCATTGTCTGCGAGCGCTGTGGTGTTGAAGTCACCGAAAGTCGCGTGCGACGCCATCGCATGGGTTTCATCAAGCTCGCAGCTCCCGTTTCCCACGTCTGGTACCTGAAGGGAATTCCCAGTTACGTGGCGATTCTGCTGGATATGCCTCTAAGGGATGTTGAACAGATTGTTTATTTTAACTGTTATGTGGTTTTGGATAAAGGTGATCATCAGGATCTCAAATACAAGCAGCTGCTGACAGAAGATGAGTGGCTTGAGATCGAAGATGAGATCTATGCGGAAGATTCAACAATTGAGAATGAACCGGTTGTTGGAATTGGAGCTGAAGCTTTGAAGCAGCTCCTCGAAGATCTTGAACTTGCCAAGGTTGCCGAAGAGTTACGCGAAGAGATTGCCAGCAGTAAGGGGCAGAAGCGAGCCAAGCTGATCAAGCGCTTGCGCGTTATCGATAACTTCATTGCCACCAACGCCAGACCGGATTGGATGGTGCTGGATGTGATCCCAGTCATCCCACCTGACTTGCGTCCGATGGTCCAGCTGGATGGTG
The DNA here is from genome assembly GCA_036012625.1 of Prochlorococcaceae cyanobacterium Fu_MAG_50. Classification (GTDB taxonomy): domain Bacteria; phylum Cyanobacteriota; class Cyanobacteriia; order PCC-6307; family Cyanobiaceae; genus DASCPR01. The sequence continues at coordinate 10,642 of DASCPR010000321.1, read as the reverse complement.
GACGTTTCGCCACATCCGACCTCAATGACCTCTACCGGCGTGTCATCAACCGCAATAACCGTCTGGCCCGTCTTCAGGAAATACTCGCCCCTGAGATCATTGTCCGCAACGAGAAGCGGATGCTGCAGGAGGCAGTTGATGCTCTGATTGATAACGGGCGACGGGGCAGAACTGTTGTTGGTGCGAACAATCGCCCGCTGAAGTCCCTCAGTGACATCATCGAGGGCAAGCAGGGACGTTTTCGTCAGAACCTGCTTGGCAAGAGGGTCGATTATTCAGGTCGCTCCGTGATCGTGGTGGGCCCCAAGCTGAAAATGCATCAGTGCGGTCTGCCGAAGGAGATGGCGATTGAGCTGTTTCAGCCATTTGTGATTCACCGTCTGATCCGTCAGAACATCGTCAACAACATCAAGGCGGCGAAAAAGTTGATTCAGCGTGCTGATGACGAGGTGATGCAGGTGTTGCAGGAGGTGATTGAAGGCCATCCGATTCTGCTGAACAGGGCGCCGACATTGCACAGACTCGGTATTCAGGCCTTTGAACCGAAGTTGGTGGATGGTCGTGCGATTCAGCTTCACCCTCTGGTCTGCCCAGCCTTCAACGCAGACTTCGACGGAGACCAGATGGCTGTTCACGTGCCTTTGGCGATCGAGTCCCAGACCGAGGCGCGCATGCTGATGCTGGCCAGCAACAACATCCTTTCGCCGGCGACAGGCGATCCGATCATCACGCCTTCACAGGACATGGTGCTTGGTGCCTATTACCTCACTGCAATCCAGCCCGATGCAAAGAAGGCTGAATTTGGTGACCGTTCAAGAACGTTTGCCGGTCTCGATGATGTGATCCAGGCGTTCGAAGACAAGCGAGTTCTTCTTCATGACTGGGTCTGGCTTCGTTTCAACGGGGAAGTTGATGACGATGATGAACTCGAAGCGCCCATCAAGGCTGAGCCCCTTAGCGATGGCACCCGGATTGAGCAGTGGACCTACCGCCGTGACCGTCTTGACTCTGATGGCGCATTGATCAGTCGCTACATCCTCACCACCGTGGGCCGCGTGGTGATGAACAACACGATCATCGATGCGGTGGCCGCCGCCTGAACATCTTTAAACCAACTGACTACCCCACCGTCCTGATTCGCGCGCAGCCATGACCTCAACTCCTTCTAAATCCCGCAAGTCCTCCGGCAAGTCGTCGGGCAAATCCTCCTCGCGAAAGTCTTCGAAGAAAGCCAAAGCAGCGGAAGCTGCACAATTAAGTGCATCAAGACCTCTGGCGAAGACCCCGCCATCCTTCCGTAACAAGATTGTTGATAAGAAGGGGCTCAAGCAGCTTGTTGCCTGGGCTTACAAGACCCATGGAATTGCTGTGACGGCTGCCATGGCAGATGATCTCAAGGATCTCGGCTTTCATTACGCCACCCAGGCGGCCGTTTCAATCTCTGTTGATGATCTGAAGGTGCCTGCGGCCAAGCAGGATCTTCTCGGACAGGCTGAAGAGCAGATCATGGCCACCGAGGAGTGTTATCGCCTCGGTGAGATCACTGAGGTTGAAAGGCATACCAAGGTGATTGATACCTGGACTGAGACCAATGAGCGTCTGGTTGATGCGGTCAAGAAGAATTTCAACCAGAACGATCCGCTTAACTCGGTGTGGATGATGGCGAACTCCGGCGCTAGGGGAAATATGTCCCAGGTGCGTCAGCTGGTTGGCATGCGCGGCCTGATGGCCAACCCCCAGGGAGAGATCATTGACCTGCCGATTCGTACCAACTTCCGCGAAGGCCTGACGGTCACGGAGTATGTGATCTCCTCCTATGGCGCCAGAAAGGGCCTTGTGGACACAGCTCTGCGAACAGCCGACTCCGGTTATCTGACAAGACGTCTTGTGGATGTCGCCCAGGATGTGATCGTCCGTGAGGAGGATTGCGGTACCGGTCGGGCGATCAGAGTCTCTGCAGAAGACGGTCGTTTCGGTAGCCGTATCGTCGGCCGCCTCTGCTCTGAGCAGATTGTCAATGCAGAGGGAGAGGTGCTGGCTGAGCGCGACACTGAGATTGATCCGCCAACATCACAACGCTTTGAGAAGGCAGGTGTTGAGTCGGTGATGGTGCGTTCACCGCTGACTTGTGAAGCCAACCGATCCGTCTGCCGTAAATGCTATGGCTGGGCTCTGGCCCACAACGAGCTGGTTGATCTCGGCGAAGCGGTCGGCATCGTGGCGGCTCAGTCGATCGGGGAGCCTGGCACCCAGCTCACCATGCGCACCTTCCATACCGGAGGCGTTTCAACGGCTGAAACGGGTGTGGTTCGCTCCACCGTTGTGGGCAAGGTCGAATTTGGCGCAAAAGCCAGGGTGCGTCCCTATCGCACTCCTCACGGCGTTGAAGCTCAGCAGGCTGAGGTGGACTTCTCTCTGACGGTGAAGCCCTCAGGGAAAGGTCGTGCCCAGAAGGTTGACATCATCAACGGGTCTCTGTTGTTTGTAGATGATGGCCAGGAGATCGAATCGGATGTGACCCTGGCTCAGATTGCTGCCGGTGCAGTGATCAAGAGCGTTGAAAAAGCCACCAAAGATGTGATCTGTGACCTGGCCGGTCAGGTGCGCTATGAACAGGCGATTCAGCCCAGGGAGGTGACCGATCGTCAGGGCAATATCACCCGCAAGGCCCAGCGTCTCGGCCGCATGTGGGTGCTGGCCGGTGATGTTTACAACCTGCCCCCAAATGCCCATCCGGTGGTGGAGGGCAACGGCAAGGTCATAGAGGGTCAGGTGCTGGCTGAAGCTAGTCAGGCCAGTGAGTTCGGTGGCGAAATTCGCCTTCGCGACTCCCTCGGTGACTCCCGCGAGGTGCAGATCGTCACCACCGCAATGACCCTCAAGGATTTCAAGCTGCTCGGAGAATCAACCCACTCCGGTGAGATCTGGCATCTGGAGGCCAAGGACGGCACCCGTTACAGGCTCAACACAATCCCAGGCAGCAAGATTGGCAATAGCGAGGTTGTGGCTGAACTCGCAGACGATCGCTTCAGGACACAGACAGGTGGTCTGGTGAAATTCGCACCGGGCCTGGCGATCAAGAAGGCACGCTCTGCCAAGAACGGTTATGAGGTCAACAAAGGTGGAACCTTGCTGTGGATCCCCCAGGAGACCCACGAGATCAACAAGGACATTTCCTTGTTGATGATCGAGGACGGTCAGTGGATTGAAGCTGGCACAGAGGTGGTGAAAGACATCTTCAGTCAGACAGCTGGAATCGTCACAGTCACCCAGAAGAACGACATCCTCAGGGAAATCATCGTTCGCAGTGGCAGCTTTCATCTCTGTAGTGAAGCCAAGGCTCTTGAGCGGTTCAAGGCTGAAGGACAGATGGTCAATCCAGGCGAGACCATTGCCAAGGGACTCACGGCTGAAGCCATGGTCTTCGTTCAGGTCGCCGATACACCGGAAGGCTCTGGCTTGCTGCTTCGCCCCGTTGAGGAATACACGATTCCCAATGAGGCCCAGTTGCCTGAACTCACCCACGTCAAGCAGCCGAAGGGACCCCATCTCGGGCTGAAGGCCACTCAGCGACTCGCCTTCAAGGACGGTGAGCTGATCAAGTCAGTGGATGGTGTTGAGCTGCTTAAGACCCAGCTCACGCTGGAGACCTTTGATACCACTCCGCAGATGACTGTTGATGTGGAGGCCGTTCCTGACAGGCGAGCCAAAACGATTGAGCGTCTGCGCCTGGTGATCCTTGAAAGCATTCTTGTGCGTAGAGATACCATTTCTGATTCCAGTCATGGCTCCACCCACACTGAACTTCAGGTGGAGGACGGTCAGTCTGTAAAGGCCAGCGACGTTGTGGCCACCACTCAGATCCTCTGCAAGCAGGAAGGGATTGCCCAGTTGCCTGCTGCCCAGGATGGCGATCCGGTGCGTCGTCTGATCGTTGAGCGGGAAGAGGACACCATCTCCATCAGCACCAGGAACAACCCGTTGGTCAGCGTTGGTCAGCGTCTGGTGGACGGCGAGCTGCTCGCTGAGGGGGAACCGGCCAGTTGCTGCGGTGAGGTTGAGACTGTGAATGGCAAGTCGATCACCCTGCGTCTGGGACGTCCCTACATGGTGTCCCCGGATTCGGTGCTGCACGTTCGCGATGGCGATCTCGTCCAGCGCGGAGACGCTCTGGCCCTGTTGGTGTTTGAGCGTCAGAAGACCGGAGACATTGTTCAGGGTCTGCCGAGGATTGAGGAACTGCTGGAGGCTCGCCGGCCCCGTGAATCAGCGGTTCTCTGCAAGAAGCCAGGCACCGTTGACATCAAGCAGGGTGATGACGATGAATCAACAACGGTGACTGTGATCGAGGCAGATGATGTGGTCAGCGAATACCCCATCCTGCTCGGACGCAACGTGATGGTCAGGAACAGCCAGCAGGTCACGGCTGGTGAACTCCTGACGGATGGGCCGATCAATCCCCATGAGTTGCTGGATTGCTTCTTCGAGGATCTGCGCAGCCGCAAACCGCTGATGGAGGCAGCCCAGGAAGCCATTCGCCTGTTGCAGCATCGTCTTGTCACAGAGGTGCAGAACGTCTACAAGTCCCAGGGCGTTTCCATCGATGACAAGCACATTGAAGTGATTGTGCGTCAGATGACGAGCAAGGTGAGGATTGAGGATGCTGGCGACAGCACCCTTCTGCCAGGTGAGTTGATTGAATTGCGACAGGTGGAGGACACCAATCAGGCCATGTCCATCACCGGTGGTGCTCCTGCTGAATTCACTCCGGTGTTGCTGGGAATCACCAAAGCGTCTCTGAACACAGACAGCTTCATTTCCGCAGCGTCCTTCCAGGAGACAACCCGCGTGCTCACGGAGGCGGCCATTGAAGGCAAGAGTGATTGGCTTCGCGGCCTGAAGGAGAACGTGATCATCGGCCGACTGATTCCAGCTGGTACTGGCTTCAGTGGTTTTGAAGAGGAGTTGCGTGCGGAGGCTGGCCCCCATCCAGACATCCTTGCCGAGGATCCCGCTGGTTATCGCAGGATGCAGAACCTGCGACCTGATTACACCGTTGAGATGCCTGCGGCTCCTTCCGCAAGCATGACCTCAGTGCTTGATGATCCCAGTGATGAGGATCTCGAGGCGACCCGCAGCAGGCATGGCATCGACGCTGCAGCCAGCAACTTCGCCGCATTTACCAGACCCTCGGAAGACACGGAATTGGCTGAGGAGCAGATTCCAGATCCCACCGCTGTGGAGGGTCTTCAGGAAGAGGGGCTTCTCAGCGATGAATGAATGCTGAACACTCTTCTTTGCAGCTGCTGACCAAAGATTTTTCGCCAGAGTGTCTTCCATGATTGAGCCCACCCTGATCCCTCAGCGACAACGTCCTCGCTACGGCTTTCACACCCATACCGAAAGGTTCAACGGCCGTGCCGCCATGATGGGATTCATGGCGCTTGCGGTTGTGGAGGCCTGGTTGGGGCATGGACTGCTGATCTGGTGAGTCAGGCTCTGCTCGGGCGAAGTTCAGCGGAGCTTGTCGACTGGGTTGTCTCACAGGGGCAGCCCGCTTTCCGTGGACGTCAGCTGCACGATTGGCTTTATGGCAAAGGTGCCCGCAGCCTTGAAACGATCACGGTGCTGCCAAAGGCATGGCGTGCCTCATTGCTTGAGAATGGCGTGACTGTTGGACGCTTGCGGGAGCTCCAGCGTTCCGTTTCCAGCGATGAGACGACAAAACTTCTCCTGGCCACGGAAGACAACGAAACCATTGAGACGGTTGGGATACCGACGGAACAGCGACTCACGGTCTGTGTCTCCACTCAGGTGGGCTGCCCGATGGCCTGCCGCTTCTGTGCCACAGGCAAGGGCGGCCTGCAACGCTCCCTTGCCACCCACGAGATTGTTGATCAGCTGCTCAGTGTGCGTGAGGCTATGGATCGACGCCCTTCCCATGTCGTGTTCATGGGGATGGGCGAACCGCTGCTCAATATTGATGCAGTGCTGGAGGCGATTCGCTGCTTTAACGATGATCTTGGCATTGGCCAGCGACGCATCACCCTCAGCACCGTCGGGGTGCCTCGTACTCTCCCCAGGTTGGCGGAACTGATGACAGAGCGGCTTGGCCGTGCTCAGTTCACCCTGGCGGTGAGTTTGCATGCTCCCAATCAGGAGCTCCGTGAGCAGCTGATCCCCACGGCCTATACCTATCCGTTTGACGCTTTGCTCGAGGATTGTCGTCATTACATCGCGATCACCGGCAGGAGGGTCAGTTTTGAATACATCCTGCTGGGTGGGATCAACGATCACCGGGCCCATGCAGAGGAACTGGCCGACCGCGTCGGTGGGTTTCAGAGCCATGTGAATCTGATTGCCTACAACTCGATTGAGGAGGAGGCGTTTGCGCGTCCATCCCCTGAGCGGGTTGCCAGCTTCCGGCAAGTGCTGGAACGTCGCGGTGTGGCCGTGAGTCTTCGCGCCAGTCGCGGTCTTGATCAAAATGCCGCTTGCGGTCAATTGCGTCGTCAGGCAAGTCCCCCAGGCTGAAGGCTCAGGAGTCGTCTCGACTGGGATCAAAGGCGCCCCTGGGAATCGATTCCTTCCAGGGAGCGATCACAGACAGAAGCAGAAAGGAGGGGACCGCTGCTGCAATGGTGAGCCCGAAAAAGGTGGCCCAACCGAGTTGTTCGGCAATCAGGCCTCCAGGCGATGACAGCAGGGAGCGACTCAGGGCGTAGACCCCGGAAAGCAAGGCGTATTGGGCGGCTGAGAAGCGCGGATTGCAGAGGCTCATCAGCAGTGCCAGGAAGGCGCTGACAACCATGCCGCTGCAGAAGTTCTCCACACTCACAGCCATCAGTAAGCCCTTGAAGCCACCCCCGAATTCGGCCAGAGCCCAGTAGGCGAGATTGCTGAAGGCCCCGATGATTCCGTAGAGCCAGAGTGCGCGGTTGAGGCCGAGACGCGAGAACAGCAGACCGCCCACGGCGGTGCCGGCCATTGCTGCACCGACCCCCCAGCCCCCCTGGATCGTGCCGATCAGTTCCGGTGCAAAGCCGCTCTGGATCAGAAATGGCACTGCCATCAGGCCGAGGAGGCCATCCGGCCAGCGGTAGAGCATGACCAGCACCAGAATCTGGAGGGCCCGCCGGCCGCCCGTGCGCTTGAGGAACTCCCTGGCGGGGCCGATCACGGCTTCCCGCAGGTTCGGGACAGGGTGTTGAATCGATTTCAGCCTGGGAGCGGCCAGCGTCAGAGGCGCCATCACCAGCATCAGCACCCCCGATGTGGCGAAGGCTGCATGCCAGCCGAAGCGACCGGCGATCACAAAACCGCCGGCGCCGATGAACAGCATGGCGCCCCGATACCCAAGGGTTGCCGCTGCCGCGCCTGCGCCGCGTTCGTTGCTGGGGAGCAGGTCGGTGCGATAGGCATCGAGAACGACATCCTGGGATGCACTCAGCACGGCAACCACAACCGCTGTGATGCCGATGGCCAGAACTGCGGACTCGGAGGCCTCAGGGTTCAGACGCGTGAAACTCAGCAGGCCGATCCCCAGCAGCAGTTGCAGCAGGGACATCCAGCCACGGCGTCGGTCGGGCCAGGGAATCGCCCAGCGATCCATCAGTGGTGCCCAGAACAACTTCAGGGTGTAGGGCAGTTCGCTGAGCCCCAGCAGTCCAACCATGGCCACGGGCACCCCACTGGCGGTGAGCCAACCCTGAAGGAGCATGCTGATCGACATCAGTGGCAGGCCACTGGCGAATCCCTCAATGCCGACGGCGAGGACCCGGCGCCAGCTATCCCTTTCTGGGGGCTTCTGCGCTGGCGTGATCTGGTTTGAATTCATCCCCGGGGGGCGTGTCCGAGCAGAATGGCCAAAACCCTACGGCCTTGCAGTTCCTCCGCTCCACTCTTCTGCCTGCCCTGATCGTGTTGTTGTTCGCACTGGCTTTTGTGGCCGTGAGTGCAAGGATCTGGCTTCCGGGCGACATGCTTGCACCAGCGCCGATGCCCTGAAATGTCCTGCTCAAACATCGTTTCATCCTTAAAGTCGGCAGATGACGAACTCTGATCAGTCACTGTTCGCAGGGAGCCCTCAGGAGCTGTCTATTGATCCTGATGTTCTCGCCAGCGAGCTGGAAGCAGAGCTTCAGGGGGACCCGCTCGATGCGATTGAGCCCGATAATGCAGATGCAGATGCTGATGCCCGCAATGCAGCGAGGGACTGTGATTCAGCCCTGGCTTGGTTGCTTCAGGGGCATCAGGAGCGATTGCAGGGTCTGCGTGTGTTCTGTGAACATCGCGATCCCCGGGCGCTGCCTCTGCTTCTGCCGCTGATGGAGGCGACCTGTCCGATCGAGAGGATGAGTGCTGTCTATGCCCTTGGCCGTAACCCCTCTCAACTGGCCGTGGAGCCCTTGCTGCAACTCCTGCAGATCGACAGCAATGCCTATGTGCGCAAGGCGACAGCCTGGAGTCTTGGCAACTATGCCGATGCTCCGGTTCTGAACCCCTTGATCCGTTCACTGCAGACGGATGTGGCTGCAGTGAGACTCTGGGCGGCTGGATCCCTGGCTGAGGCAGGCAGTGTTTCAGCGGCAAAGGCTGATCCGGCGGCCAGTCAACTGCTTTTGAGTCTGCGCATTGATAGCGAACCGGTTGTACGCAGCAATTGCATCTGGTCCCTTGGACGCTTATACGAGCAATTGGTGGAACCAAGGCAGCAGGAACTGATCGAGGCTTTTGTGATCTCACTGCTGCACGACTGCGAGTCTTCGGTTCGTGATGAGGCCCGCACAGCCCTTGAACAGCTTGAGCATCCCATGGTTGTGGATCGCTTGAAGACCCTGATTGATGAAGGCCTGCTGCTCTGAAGCCTTGAGACCCATGATCAACGGTCATGGGTCTCAAGGCTTCCCGGCGCTGTTACATCCGTGCGCCAGCAAGCGGCAATTTCTTCTACCTTGATTTCCATTGCGCCTGGTTTCATGCCCCAACGCACGTTGAGGTTCCGTATACGGCCTGATGGTCGTGTGGAAGAACGTGTGGAAGGTGTGGCAGGTGAGGCCTGTCTCAAGCTCACCGAGCGGCTTGAGTCTGCCCTTGGTTCAGTCGAACACCAAGAGCCCACTGGGGAGTCTTTCCTTCGCTCCCAGGATCAGACCCAGATCATTCCAGCAGAGCTTTATTGATGTCCCACTTCAGCACAGTCAAAACCGAGCTGCGTCAGCGGGAGCCCCTTGTGCAGGCCCTCCAGGATCTTGGCTTGCCTCCCCAGGAAGGATCAAAGGAAGTGCGGGGATATCGAGGACAGACCATCGTTGCTGAGCTTGCCGTGACCATGCCCCAAGGCGGTGATCTTGGCTTTCGCTGGAATGAACAGAGGGGGGCCTACGAATTGGTTACGGACCTTGATCTCTGGCGCCAACCTGTGCCGATCGAACGCTTCTTGGCTCAGTTGAGCCAGCGCTATGCCCTCAATACTGTTCTGGCTGAAACCTTGAAGGAAGGTTTTGAGGTTGCCGAGCAACGCACCACCGTTGATGGTTCCATCGAACTTGTTGTGACCCGCTGGGACGCCTGACTTCTGCAAACGCCGATCCAACGGCAGCCTTCCTGGCTCCCGCGCAGCCCCAGGCGGGGCGTAGTGGTTTTGAACCAAGACTGGGTGGTGCCTTGCGAACCCAGGCCATTTGGGTGGACGAAGCTGTCTGCATCGGCTGCCGCTACTGCGCTCATGTTGCGACGAACACATTCGTGATCGAACCTGAGCATGGACGTTCCCGGGCTGTTCGTCAGGATGGGGATCGTCCTGAGCTGATTCAGGAAGCCATTGACACCTGCCCAGTGAATTGCATTCACTGGGTTCAATTCGAGGAACTTGACTCCCTCAAGGAGCAGCTTGAGGCGAGGGAACTGCTCGCCCTTGGTGGCCTCTCCACATCCTGCCCCAGGCGAAGCAAGCCTCGATTGCGTTGATTCAAGCCTCAACAAGCCCTGTCCCGATTCCCTGCAGGCGGTTTGGCCGCACAGGTCTTCCCATGCCTGTGCTTTCACTGGGAGGGATGCGCTTTCAGCAGAGCTGGAAGGATCTCCAGGCAGCGGAAATCACAGCGAAAGCCCAGAATCAATTGCTGAACACCCTTGAAAAGGCTGTTCTCGCGGGTTTTCACCATCTCGAAACAGCCCGTCATTACGGCTGCTCCGAGCGGCAGCTGGGATGGGCGATCACGGAGGTTCACGACAGTCGGCGGATTTTGCAGAGCAAGGTTCCACCAAGAGCAGATCCGCAGCTGTTTGAGTCAGAACTGGAGCTGACATTTGAGCGGCTTGCCTGTGATCGGCTTGATTTGTTCGCCATTCATGGCATCAACCTCCCCGAGCATCTTGAACAGACACTTCGGCCTGGTGGCTGCATGGATGTGGTTCGCCGTTGGCAGCGTGATGGACGGATCGGACATGTGGGTTTTTCCACCCACGGGACGACTGAACTGATTGTTGAGGCGATCAAGACTGACCTGTTCGATTACCTCAATCTGCACTGGTACTACATCAACCAGGACAACGATCCAGCCCTGACTGCAGCAGCTGTTCAGGACATGGGTGTGTTCATCATCAGCCCAACGGATAAAGGTGGCCATCTACATACACC
>DASCPR010000320.1:0-2225 GCA_036012625.1 Prochlorococcaceae cyanobacterium Fu_MAG_50 | reverse complement strand
GTCTCAGGGAGGAATCTCCTGTGAGCACGAAGTGGCGGCCTTTACGGCCCGCCAGCAGACCCAGCATCAACCGCATCGTCGTGCCGGAGTTGCCGCAATCGAGCACATCGTCGGGTTCCTGCAGACCGTCAAGGCCAACACCTTCGACCTGAACAATCTCTCCAGCTCGGATCGGGCTGATGCTCGCCCCCATGGCCCGCAGGCAGGCTGCTGTGCTCAGGGGATCTTCGGCGGGCAGCAGCCCATCGATCGTGGTGGTGCCTTCTGAGATGGCACCGAACAGCAGCGCCCGGTGCGAAATCGATTTATCCCCTGGAACCCTGACGGTGCCCGAGAGTCCTCCGCCTGCAAGAAGCTCACGGGCTGATGCTGAGCTGCTGCCTGAAAAGCTCAAGGAGGGTGGAGCCGTACCTGTCTTGATCCTATGGGCTTGGAGAGTCTCCCAATTCAGTCACAGCCTGCTGCTGCCTCTGGCCCGAATCAGCTCATCGAGCACGTAGCCGAACAGGCTTGGATCGGGTTCGGCCTCGCTGAGGTCTGACAAGCCCAGCTCCTGCCAGCGAGCATCAACCCGTGCTTCGAGATCCGCTGGTCGGCTCAGGGGTTCCCCCCAGTCGTGGCGTTTCTCCGGGCCGATCTTGGTGGTGGCATCGATGGCCAGGCGCCCACCCAGACCGAGCTGTTCACTGGCGAAATCAAGGCTGTCGAAGGGGGTGTTCTCGAGCATGAACAGATCCCGTTGCGGATCAACCTGGGCGGCGATCGCCCAGATCACCTGACGTGGATCCCGCACATTGATGGTCTTGTCCACCACCACCACGAATTTTGTGTAGGTGAACTGAGGCAGGGCACTCCAGAAGGCCATGGCTGCCCTTTTCGCCTGGCCTGGATAGGCCTTGTCGATGGCGATCACCGCCAGCTTGTAGCTGAGGGCTTCCATCGGCAGAAAGAAGTCGACGATCTCCGGGATCTGCTGCCGCAGGATCGGGGTGTAGATGCGGTTGAGAGCAATGGCGAGCATCGCCTCCTCCTTCGGCGGCCGGCCGCTGAAGGTGGCGGCAAAGATTGGCTCCCGACGCTGGCTGATGCATTGGAAACGCACCAGTGGAGAGGCCTCAACGCCCCCGTAGAAGCCCATGTGATCGCCGCATGGCCCATCAGGCAGCTCCTCCCCAGGAGTGATGGTTCCTTCCAGCACCACTTCGCTATGGCTCGGTACCAGCAGATCCAGGGTCTTGCAGCGGCTCAGCCGCACCCCCTCGCCGCCATACAGCCCGGCGAACAGCCATTCACTCATCTGTACGGGAATCGGTGTGGCCGCGGCCATCACCAGCAGGGGATGCACGCCGATGGCGATGGCGATCTCCAGCTTGCGTCCCATGGCAGCGGCTTTGCGCAGGTGCCGTGCTCCGCCGCGCACGCTTAACCAGTGCACCGTCATCGTTTGGGCTGATTGACGTTGCAGGCGGTAGATGCCCACGTTCGGCACCCCCGTCTCGGGATCCTTTGTGATCACCAGACCCAGGGTCACCAGAGCCCCTGCATCCCCTGGCCAGGGCCTGAGCATCGGCAGGCAATCCAGGTTCACCGCCTCTCCCTTCAGCACCTGCTGCTGGCAGGCCGGGGTGAGATCCCTCTCAGGGCGAGCCTTGATCAGATCCCAGAACACCCCGGCGAAAGCGGCGGTTTCTTTGATGCCCTTGGGAGGCTTGGGTTGCTGCAGAAGGGCCAGTTTTGTGCCCAGATCCTCAAGTTGCTGGGCATCATCAAGGCCCATGCTCCACACCACCCGTTCGAGGGTGCCGAGCAGATTCACGGCCACCGGCATCGATGCACCGATCACATTTTCAAACAGCAGCGCCGGCCCCCCCTTTGCAAGCACCCGATCAGCGATGGCGGCGACTTCCAGATCCGGATCGACGGGGGCTGTGATGCGACGCAGCTGCCCACGCTGCTGAAGCAGGTCGATAAAGCCCCGCATATCGCTGGGGGCCTTGCCGAAGGGGAGCGGGGTCATCGCTGCAGACAAAGGGCAGGACTGTCTCGTTACTGTGACGCACGTCGCTGGCGACTGTGGTTTTGAAGATCTCCTATTTCCATGTGGCTGCGGATGTGCCCGATGCAGCTTCAGCGCTTCCAGACGCTGCTGTTGTGATTGATGTGCTGCGGGCCACCACCACCATCGCCTGGGCGCTCCACAACGGTGCTGACGCCGTTGAAGCCTT
>DASCPR010000319.1:0-17419 GCA_036012625.1 Prochlorococcaceae cyanobacterium Fu_MAG_50 | reverse complement strand
CCTTGATTACCACTCATCAGGTTATCTCCACAACTGGGGGATGGTCTTCACAATGGTCACTGGACAGGTCTCTTAAACTTTTAGATGCTGGTGTGAGGCTCCATGAGCGCAGTTGAGGAATTCCCTTCCCAGGAGCCTTCCCAGGAGAATGTCGGCAAGTCCGATGCAGATGGGGAACGCAAAGCGGAAGCAGATGTCAGCCCATCTGAACCCCAGACAGGTGTTGACAAGGAACCCACTGGGCAGTTCGCAAAGTTTCAGTTTCTCACCACTGAGCAAGGATCAGCCCAGGTCCCATCCCAAGTGCCTGCAGCTGGACAGCAGCTGCCCAAGATCAACCAGGATTTTGGAGTAGCGCAGGCGCCAGCAGCAACGGAGCCAACGGCTGGTATGGCCACACCGGTTCAAGCGGCAAAGCCGGCTGAGGCGGAAAAAGCCCCTGACAGCGAACAGCGGGCAGCGGCTGAGAAACCTGCAGCTGCAGCAGAAGTTTCAAGTTCCAGCAAGACGTCCTCCTCCGATGATGAACCAACCATCACGGCGAAAGTGAACATTCCTGCGGTGTCCGACCAGGAGTCCGAAGACGGTGGCGAGTGGGCAGTGCTTGTGGAGAAGGCTCGCGCCTGGTTCAACGACACTGATCTAGTTGCGCTCAGCGAAAAGCTCAAGAAGCCGGCGCTGCTGATCGCTGGCATCCTGCTGCTGCTGGTGACCCTGAAGGTCTACACGGGAATCCTCGACACGATTGCAAAAGTGCCCCTTGCCCCAGGCCTCCTGGAGCTTGCTGGAATCCTTTGGTTGGTTTGGTTTTCCACAACGCGCCTGATCCGCAGCCAGGAACGTCAGAAAGTGATCACAGGTATTCAGAACACCTGGAAATCGTTCCGGGGCAAGGTTGATTCCTGACTCTGGGTGTGGGTCACTGAATCAGATGCTGTGCTGTTCCCACATCAGCAGGTAACTTGTCGAGACCCTCGATCACTTTTAGGTGGATATTCAGCTCGGACGCTCCAAAATCGTTCGCCGGGCCTATGGAATCGATGAAATCGCTCTCGTGCCTGGCGGTCGCACAGTTGACCCAGACGTAACTGATACCAGCTGGACTTTAGGTGGAATCGAACGGGAGATTCCGATCATCGCCAGCGCCATGGATGGCGTTGTTGATGTAGGCATGGCGGTTGAGCTCTCCCGTCTGGGCGCCATCGGAGTGCTCAATCTCGAAGGTGTCCAGACGCGCTATGAAGATCCCAATCCGATACTCGATCAGATCGCAGCCGTAGGCAGAGAGGGCTTTGTGACCCTGATGCAGGAGCTCTACAAGCAGCCTGTCAAGGAGGACCTGATTCGTGCGCGTATCAAGGAAATCAAGGCGGCAGGGGGCATCGCCGCTGTCAGTGGCACCCCCTTGGCAGCGATTCGCTTCGCTCAGGCGATTTCAGAGGCAGGTGCCGACCTCTTCTTTGTGCAGGCAACCGTTGTGTCGACGGAGCACATCGGCCCTGAAGGACGGGAAAGTCTCGATCTGGAGACTCTTTGCCGAACCATGGGGATACCTGTTGTGATCGGCAATTGCGTCACCTATGAGGTCGCCCTTCAGTTGATGCGTGCCGGAGCTGCCGCTGTGATGGTTGGCATTGGACCAGGCGCGGCATGCACCTCAAGGGGAGTTCTGGGGGTGGGTATTCCCCAGGCCACCGCAGTGGCTGACTGTGCCGCCGCTCGGGATGATTTCAAGGGCGAAAGCGGCCGCTATGTGCCGATCGTGGCAGATGGTGGCATCGTCACTGGCGGGGATATCTGCAAGTGCATTGCCTGTGGAGCCGATGCCGTGATGATTGGATCCCCGATCGCCAGAGCCGATGAAGCCCCCGGCAGGGGCTTCCATTGGGGTATGGCCACCCCTAGCCCTGTCCTGCCGCGAGGAACGCGAATCAGCGTCGGCAAAACAGGCAGCCTCGAGAGAATTCTCAGGGGGCCCGCCAGGCTCGACGATGGCACCCACAATCTGCTCGGTGCCCTGAAAACATCCATGGGCACCCTCGGTGCGCGCACGATCAAGGAGATGCAACAGGTTGAGGTTGTCGTGGCGCCATCACTGCTCACCGAAGGCAAGGTTTACCAAAAGGCACAACAACTCGGCATGGGCAAATAAGGACATTTTCTCAAGCCAAGACCCTGTGAGAACCTGGAGACTAAGCTAGCCTGCAAGTGTGCGGACTTCGGTCCACACACTCCTCACACCCCCGGCCCGACGCGTTCGGGCTTTCTGTCTTTTCAAATCTCTCAGAGTTAACAGCCTCAGAAATCACACGTTTTCCACATCTGCAGTGGCAAAACCTGAATTCAGCAGTGGCAAAACCGGAAGAGGGCAAAAGAGGTTGCTAAATTTCGGCTAAATCGACAAATAACGGAATGTCTAGCGCCGCAGCAGTCACCGATGCCTCCTTCGAACAGGATGTTCTGCAGAGCGACGTTCCCGTGCTGGTTGATTTCTGGGCCCCCTGGTGTGGTCCCTGCCGCATGGTCGCTCCGATCGTTGACGAGATCTCCAAGGAGTTCGAAGGCAAGATCAAGGTCTTCAAGCTGAACACCGATGAGAACCCGAATGTTGCCAGCCAGTACGGCATCCGCAGCATCCCAACCCTGATGGTCTTCAAGGGCGGCCAGAAGGTCGACACGGTCGTTGGTGCTGTGCCCAAAGCCACCTTGTCTGGAACCATCTCGAAATACCTCTGAAAGGATCCCAAGTTGTTCCTGGTTGCGGGCTCAACGTGAGGCCCCGAATCGGTCTGATCGATTACGGCATGGGCAACCTGCACTCAGTGCAGCACGCCTTCAAGCGGCTCGACAGGGATCTGGAAGTGGTGCGCACGCCCGAGGACCTTCACCGTTGTGAGGCCTTGATTCTTCCAGGGGTGGGAGCTTTTGACCCAGCCATGCACAGGCTTGAACAAAGCGGCCTGGTGCCTGTTCTGAAAACCTGGAGCGAAACTGGCAAACCGTTGTTTGGCATCTGCCTGGGCCTGCAACTGCTGTTTGAAGGGAGTGATGAAGGCCTTTCAGCCGGTCTTGGCCTGCTGAAAGGCCAGGTTCGCAAACTGCCTGATGATCAGGATGAGCCCATTCCCCATATGGGTTGGGCACCGTTACGGCAACGCCAGCCTTGTCCACTGCTGGACAACGACGCCCAGGAGAGCTGGGTGTATTTCGTGCATTCCTACGCGGCCGAACCCAGCGATCCAGCGGTTCTGGCCGCGGATGCTCCGTTCGGAAACCACAGTGTCACCGCCATGGTCTGGAAGGATCGGCTGGGGGCGTGTCAGTTCCACCCGGAGAAATCAGCCGTTGCAGGCCATCACATGCTGAATCGCTGGCTTGGCTGGCTGGATGCCGGGGCCGTTCCCCTGCCGTGAGCGGACAGCTGAGGCTATCGGGGGGGATGCGATTGCAGAGCCCGACCGGCAGTCACACACGACCCACCACCGGTCGCGTCCGTGGGGCCGTGATGAATCTGCTCTCAGGGCGGCTGCAAGGCTGCCACTGGCTAGATCTCTGCAGTGGCAGTGGGGTGATGGGCTGCGAGGCCCTGAGGCGCGGTGCCAGCTTGGTTGTAGCCGTTGAGCGTGATCAGAGAACGGCTCGGATCTGCGCCGCCAACCTCAAAGCGACTTCTAAAGGCCTCAGTCATCCCCATGAAATCAGGATCTTTCCTAAAGAGCTTCTGAGTTGGCTCAAGCGTGGCCGGCAAAACCATGGGCTTTGCGTTGGGCTGTCCAGTGAACTGGCCAGTGAAGAGGCAACTGGTCTCTCCTGTTCTAAGTCAAAGCAAGACGTGTCAGAGGAACCCCTCTCAGAGGAAAACGTGTCAGAGGAAGCCAGCGCAGATGAAAAAACCGGAGCAGCGCAAGCCGGTTTTGACCTCGTCTATTTAGACCCTCCCTACAACTCAGATCTGTATAGACCTGCCTTAAGCGCACTTCTGCAGGGGGACTGGTTGAACCGGGATGCTTTGGTGATCTGCGAACTCGATGCAAGCAACATGTTCTCAGCCCCTGATCCATGGCAGGAACAGGATCAGAGAATCTATGGAAACACCGCGATTAGGCTGATCAGCCTCCGATAGCGCTGCCACGTTTGTACTGGTTCCAAGCCGCTACAAACAGCCCCAGGAGTGTGACAGGGATCAATCCCAGAACAATGCCACAGAGAAGGGGTTCGATCATGGGGGTCGCGCCCGGTCGTTTGATTCTGCACAATTGTTTCATGGACAACACGTCACCGTGACGGGCTCGTCATCAACTGCTGCAAGTTCAACGCAAGCAAGCCGCGGCCTGATCGCAGCAATTGTTGTGGTAGCCACAACGGTCTGCATCGTGATCTTGGTCTGGTTGCTGGGCAGTGCCGAACGCAACCCCTATATCCGAGCCACCCTTGATCTGCAGGGGGTTGAAGAGCACGGCAGCCAGCTGTTTCGAATGAACTGCGCCGGTTGTCATGGCGTCTCCGCTCAGGGTCTCGTCGGCCCCAGCCTCAATGGTGTGAGCAGTCACCGCAGTGACGCTCAACTGATCGAGCAGATCATGAGTGGCCAGACCCCGCCCATGCCCAGCTTTCAGATGGAGCCTCAGGAGATGGCTGACCTGCTATCCCACCTGCACAAGCTGACTTGATCAAGCTCTCGAGCAAAGAGGCGCTCACGGTTGTGCTTGTTGAACCGGCAGGTCCTCTCAATATCGGCAGTGTGGCAAGGCTGTGTGCAAACTTCGCGATCACAGACCTGCGCCTGGTTGCGCCTCGCTGCGATCCAACGTCGCCTGAATCAAGACGCATGGCCGTCCATGGCGCTGCAGTGCTGGAGCAGGCCAACCGCTACCCAACACTCCTCGATGCGGTGGCCGATTGCAGACGTGTTGTGGCCACCTGCGGCCGACTTGAGCATGGCGACATCCCTCTTCAGACCTGCCAGGAGGCCCTGCCCTGGTTGCTCGAGTCCAGAGGTCTGACCAGGGCAGCGCTGGTTTTCGGCCGTGAGGATCATGGCTTGACCAATCAGGAACTTCGCCTCTGTCATCGCGTGCTGACCCTGCAGACAGCAGCGACCTACCCCTCCCTGAACCTCTCTCACGCGGTGGCGGTTGTGCTCCATGAACTGCACCGCCATCAAACCAGCCCAGAGATGGCTGAGGCCTTGACCCAGCCATCTGCCCCCCCCCCGTTGGATCCATGCCCACCAAAAGAACTGGACGCCTGTCTTGAGGATGCCCAGGATCTGCTGCTGGAGGTTGGCTTTCTTCTTAATCACACCGCACAGGCACGGATGGCCAAGGTGCGTGGCTTGATTCAACGGGCCGCCATCCGCAGCGAAGAAGTCGCCCTGTTGCGAGGCATGGTCCGACAGCTGCGTTGGGCCATCAACTCGCGCCACCCCTAACCTCTTGCCAGTTACCAGGTCTTCCAGCCCTTGGTCAATAGTCGTTCTTCACGCAGCGCGGGCTGGGGACGCCCGCTTCGGCTTCTGCTGCGGCTGATCCTGATGGGCGTGGGCCTTGGCGTGATCACCGGCTCAGCCCTGAAAGTGCTTGCACCACAGGTGAGCAAGGGGGAGCTGCTTCTACCGGACTGGATTTCTCTGCAGTGGCTGCCTGGTTCAGATGAAGCTGAGCTCGAAACCAACAACAAGCAGCCAGGCTCGATCCGAACACTGCCCCTGGGACGTTTTAAGACCGTCACTGAAATCAGCACCCTGAGCAAGCGATGGCAGCAATTGGCCGCTCAGCAAGGGGATCTTGAGGTAAGTGCCTTCATGCTGGTTCTCGACGATGGCCGCTATGCCCAGCTGGCAGCAGATACGGCATTGCCGGCAGCCAGTTCGATCAAAACGCCGATTCTGCTGGCCGCCCTGGAACTGATCGATTCCGGCCAGCTCAGCTGGCATGAGCCACTGAAACTGACAAAGGAGGTGGTTGGCGGAGGGTCCGGCTGGATGGCAACGAAGCCGCTTGGCAGCCGCTTCCCCACCCACGAAGTCGCCACGGAAATGATCCGGGTCAGCGACAACACAGCCACAAACCTGCTGATCGAACGGGTGGGCGGCAAGGATCTGCTCAATGCCCGCTTCAACAGCCTTGGGCTGAGTTCCACAGCGGTGAACAACTGGTTGCCGGATCTTGACGGCACCAACACCACCAGCAGCCGCGATCTGGCCCGCTCGATTGCCCTCGTGGACACGGGCGAAGTGCTCAGCCCCAGGGCCCGAGACCTGTTCAGGGAGGTGATGGGCACCTCGATCACCAACACGCTGCTGCCAAGGGGGTTGATGAAGGGACTGGGGGGTGCCCAGGGATCTCCGGATGAAAGCCTGCTTTTGAAGGGCTACCGGGTCTTCAACAAAACTGGTGATATAGGCATCGCCTATGCCGATGCGGGGCTGATCGAACTTCCCGATGGCAGCAGAGCTGTTGCGGCATTCATGGTGAAAGGCCCCTTCAATGACCCCCGATCCACCGAACTGATCCGCACCATGGCGGCAGCCATGGCGCCGGAACTCAAACCGAAACCCGCCCCGCCTCGCCCGGTTCAGACACAACCTGCACCGGTTCAGGCCGATAACGCCACCCCATGACACATCGCGCTCTGCTCTCGATCGCTCTGCTCTGGCTGCCTTTGGGCTTGCCACTTGCCTCTGTTGCCAAAGCAGCCGTTGCCAAAACAGCCGTTGCCAAAACAGCCGCCAAGCAACAGAGCAGAGAAGCGCCTGCGGTGTTGATCAGGCCTCAGCAGATCAGGCCCCTGCCTGGCCAGCTCAACGATGTGCTGATGGTGAATGACAACAACCCTGAACTAATCACCGGGGAAGGAATCCTGCTGTCAACCTTTGCCGACCAGAACGAAAGTGGCCTCCAGCAGCCCCTCAACGGCCGCTTCGACCTGTTCAGTCATCACGTGTATGCCGGCAAACCAGACCAACTTGAGTCGACACTCTGGTTAGGCCTGCTGGCACAGCCCCTCGGGGACGACCCCGTGCAACTTGAACTCCTCGCTGGCAGCACCTCCCTCTCCCAGGCAACCGCCCCCGGCCAAACCGCCGCACCATTCCTGCCTCTGCCCAGCCTGATCCCAGAAACCACCACAGCAATTGCAGCAGGGCCTGGCAGCAAGGTTGCCGGTGATCTGCTGCGCAGAGAGCAGGCTGCTGAGCTGCCCAGTCAATGGCAGCTCAGCAGCGGTAGCCCCACCCTCCTGCTTGCCCTGCCGATCCCCGTGGCAGGTCTGGATCCGCTGCTCAACGGCCGCAACCTGCAACTGCGGCTGAAAAGTTCAGCGCCAATTGCCCTTGCCAGCCTGGCCAGCTTCGGTGAGATCAACACACCTCCTGCCATCAGCCGCTGGCTCGAACTGCTCAACAGTGGTGAGCTCAGCCCCAAGGAACACCGCCCAACCCCCCGTGGCAGCCGCGGCAAGATCATTTATTCGCGGGTCAGCGGTGTGCAGGTGGGCAGCACCTGGCGCGCCACGCTCACAGACCCCGGCAGCGATCTGCTGATGGCACCCGAGGCCCCTGTCTCATGGCCGATCAGCAGCCTCGAACGGGGCAGCTTCGCCACTGGACAGGTGCAAACCGCGGAACTGAAGAGCTTCTATCCAGGCACAGCCTGGGCTGCCCACGGCAACTACGGCGTTGAATATGACCTGACCATGCCAATCGTGAACAGTTCAGAACGACCGATCACGCTGTCGCTGGCCCTCGACGCACCCCTGAAAACGGATAAGAAATCTTCAGGTCTGTCGTTCCGCAACAAGCTGACCGGCCCTGTGGTGTTCCGTGGCCCCATTGAAGTGACAGGTCTGGACAGGGAAACCGGCAGCCGTCCCCAGGGGCGTCGCCGCTTCCATCTGGTGCTGCGACAGGGGCAGCAGGGTCCCTCCCTGGGAACAATCAGCCTGGCACCGGGACAGGAACGGCGTGTGCAGGTTCGCCTGATCTACCCGGCCGATGCAACACCTCCACAAGTGCTCACCCTGCAACCTGTGAAACAATCCAGATCACTCTCAACCGTCAGCCCGTGAGTTCACCCAGGAAGCGCAGGGTCTTCCCCTTCACAGCTGTGATCGGCCAGGAGGAAATGAAGCTGGCCCTTCTGCTCAACGTGATCGACCCACGCATCGGTGGTGTGATGATCATGGGAGACCGTGGCACGGGCAAGTCAACGGCGATCAGGGCCCTGGCGGATCTTCTGCCAGGGATTGAGGTGGTCGCGGGTGATCCCTACAACAGCTCCCCCGATGATCCCGATCTGCAGAGCGCAGAGGTGCGCGAGCGGCTGGAGCAGGGAGCCCCCCTGCCCACGGAGCAATGCCAGGTGCCGATGGTGGATCTGCCCCTCGGTGCCACCGAGGATCGTCTCTGCGGAACCATTGATATCGAGAAGGCTCTCAGCGAAGGGGTGAGAGCCTTTGAGCCCGGTTTGCTGGCAAGGGCCAATCGCGGCCTGCTTTATGTCGACGAGGTGAACCTCCTCGACGACCACCTCGTCGATGTTCTGCTGGATTCCGCTGCCTCGGGCTGGAACACCGTGGAGCGGGAAGGCATTTCCGTACGCCATCCGGCTCGCTTCGTGCTGATCGGATCAGGCAATCCAGAAGAGGGAGAACTTCGCCCTCAGCTGCTGGATCGCTTCGGCATGAGTGTTGAAGTTCGCACTGTGCGGGATCCGGAGCTGCGGGTTCAGGTTGTGGATCAGCGAACGGCCTTTGACAATGATCCCGATGGCTTCAGTGACTCTGTGCAGGGCAATCAGGATGCCTTGCAGCAACGGGTGGTTGAGGCCCAGCAGCGGCTCCAGCAGGTGGCGCTTGATGACGACCTGAGACTGCGCATCTCCGCCCTATGCGGCGAACTCGATGTGGATGGTCTGCGGGGCGACATCGTCACCAACCGGGCCGCCAGAGCCCTGGCGGCCTTTGAAGGACGCACCGAGGTCACGGAGGACGATGTGGCCAGGGTTGCCTCCTGCAGCCTGCGGCATCGCCTGCGCAAGGATCCGCTTGAGCAGGTGGATTCAGGTGATCGGGTTGTGAAAGTGTTCTGCAAGGTGTTTGAACGCAGTGAGAACAGTGATCGCAGCAGCTTTGATCTGACCCTGGCTGCCTGAACCTGATCCCTTGCGCATCCTCGGCATCGATCCAGGCCTGGCACGGGTCGGCTACGGGGTGATCGACACCGGCGGCGGACGGCAGACGATGCTCGACTGCGGAATCATCCGCACTGACCCGGGGCGCAGTGAAGGGGATCGGATGGTGGAGATCGCCAAAGACCTTCGCCAGCTGATCAGGACCTGGAGACCCGAGCTGGCCTCGGTGGAGAAATTCTTCTTTTACCGGTCCAGCAACACGATCGCCGTGGTGCAGGCCAGGGGGGTGGTGATGATGACCCTGGCGCGCTTCCAGGTGCCGGTGGTGGAGTTTCCGCCGATGCAGATCAAGCTGGCCATCGCCGGCTCAGGTCATGCTGACAAGGATGAGGTGCTCGATGCGGTGATGCGCGAACTGAACCTGGACAAACCACCGCGGCCCGATGATGCGGCCGACGCCCTCGCCGTTGCTCTCACCGGCTGGTTCCAGCGGTGACGTCAACCAATGATCCCCCTGTTCACGGCTGGTTTGATGCTGGCGCTGAGAACTATGCGCAGCGCCGTCCGGCCTACCCAGCGCAGCTGTTCCGTTGGATCGCTGAGCATGCCCCCGATCGGAACCGCGTCTGGGATGTGGCCTGCGGCAGCGGCCAGGCCTCCCTGGGGCTGGCTGAACATTTCGAGCATGTTGAGGCCACTGATCTGAGCCCAGGCCAGATCGCAGCAGCGCCTGCCCATCCCAGAGTTCACTATCAGGTTGCTGCGGCTGAACGCTCGTCGCTCAAGGACCAATGCCTCGACGCCATCGTGGTGGCAGCAGCCATTCACTGGCTTGATGTGCCAACGTTCAACCGGGAGGCACTGCGCACGCTCCGCCCCCATGGCCTGATGGTCTGGATGGGGTACGAGCCACTGCAGGGAGCCCCTACTGCACTGCAATCCTGGTTGGATCAGCTTTACCACCAGAGGCTCCAGGAGTGGTGGCCTCCGCAGCGACGCCACGTCGACTCCCATTACGCCGACCTGCCCTTTCCAGGTCCCTGCGGGGCCATTCCGGCAGATTTCAAGATTCCACTGCAGTGGGACTGCGATGACCTCGCTGGTTTCATCGGCACCTGGTCAGCCCTGCGACAGGCCCGTCAGCGAGGCAGGGAACTCTTACCTGAGCTGCGGCAAGAGCTACAGGAGATCTGGCCCCAGGATCAGGCCAGACTGAGGCTGCACCTGCCGATCATGGGCCGCTGGGGGCACCTGAACGAATGAACGCCAGCGCCAGCGTCAGAAAGTCTGAGCAGCGCCGCCGCTTCCGCTCGCTTCGCTCTGAACAGCTGCCGCTGGTGGAAACCAGGATCGTCGAGAAGGTGCAGACCACGCTTCTGGAACGCTTCAACCAGACAGTGCCTGGCCTTCATGTGGGCCTGTTCTGGCCCCTGCCCGGCGAGCCGGACCTCAGACCTCTGCGCGAGCAGCTTCCCCTCAGCTTTGCCCTGCCGGCCTGCGCAGAAGCGGGTGCCTTGCACTATCACCCCTGGAGCAGCCATCCCCTCAGCAAAGACCCTTGCGGGATCCCGGCCCCACTCGACGAGCCGAAGCTGGCGGCCGAATCCCTTGGCTTGCTTCTGATTCCAGCCCTCGCCGTGGACCTTCAGGGGATTCGACTGGGCTATGGGGGCGGCTTCTATGACAGGCTCCGCAGCCTCACCAGCTGGAAGCGGGTGCTGGCCTTGGCGGTGCTGCCTCAGGCCTGCGTCTCTGAACAGCCCCTGCCCAGGGAGACCTGGGATGTTGCCCTGGATGGCTGGATCACGGAAAAAGGCCTTTCACTGCTCTGATCAAAGCTCTGATCAAAGCTCTGCTTACTGCTCTGAAAAATGCACGAAAACTGCTCTGCGTTTTCAGCTGAGTTTGCAGCTGGGTTTGCAGTGGCCACGGCCTTCAGCTGAGACCAGGCTGGTCAAGACAAAAGGAATCTTTCAAGATGGATGCCTTGCAACCAATTGCGAATGCCGAGCCTGAATCGAACTCTGGCCTTTCTGATCAGCGGTTTCTGCCTGGCAACGATGCAGCAGCCAGCCAGGGCCCACGCGATTCAATGCAGCCTCAATTATCTCGATGGCAGTCTTGAGCTGAGCAGCAGTTTCTCCACGGGGTTGCCTGCGGAAGGGGCTGTGGTGCGTCTGCTCAAGGCCGATGGCACCCCTGGTGAGGAACTGGGCCGTATCGATGCCGAAGGCAAGCTGGGCCTGCATCTGCCTGAGCTTCAGGAAGGGATTGTTGACCTGCAGGTGGACGGTGGCCCAGGCCATCGCGATTACCTTGAGCTGCCGATCCGCTCCGGCAAAGTGCAACTTGATGAGGTGGTGCAACAGGCCCCCGGATCTCTGGGCACCAACCAGCTGGCATGGGCAGGATCTCCATTGCTGCTTGGACTTGTCGGTCTGCTCGTTAGCGTGCGTCCCTCAGCCCGCAGGTCCTGAGTCAAACGATGTCTGACCAAAACACGGCCTCAACAGACACGGCCTCAACAGACAAGTCCTCAACACCCCCTGCCGCCACAACCGCCACCGCCACAACCGGATACGGCAGTGAGGCCCTCGATCGCATGGTCGAACGCCTGCAGGGCACCAATGATCCCCGCCGACGCTATGAATACGTTCTCTGGTTGGCCAAGAAGCTTTCACCGATGGCTGCGGAGCTGGAGTGCGATCAAATCAAGGTGAAGGGCTGTGTTTCCGAGGTGTATGTCCTCGGGGAACTCGTCGAGGGAAAACTTCACTGGCAGGGCAATTCCGATGCCCTGATCACCAAGGGACTGCTGGCGTTGCTGATTCAGGGCCTCAGCGAGCTCACCCCGGAACAGGTGCTTGCCGTTGACCCGGGATTCATTGAAGCCACTGGACTTCAGGGGAGTCTCACCCCATCGCGAGCCAACGGTTTTCTGAACATTCTGCGCGCCATGCAGTCTCAGGCCCTGCAACTGTCTCTGGGAATTTCACCCACAGCTTCATAGAGTCAACCCAGCACGAACACGACTGGGATCACCGCCAATGGGCACAAGGATTGGAGTGGGTCTGCTGGGTCTGGGCACGGTCGGTGCCGGTGTGGCCGACATCCTCCTGACCCCGGAGAACCGACATCCGCTGATTGCAGAGCTGGATATCAAACGCGTGGCGGTGCGTGATCTGCAGCGTTCCCGACCGGTCAACCTGCCCAACGCCCTGTTCACAACTGATCCCCAGGCCGTTGTCGACGACCCGGACGTGCAGGTTGTGGTGGAAGTGATGGGGGGCCTTGAACCTGCCAGGACCTTGATCATGCGTGCGATTGCCGCAGGTAAATCCGTGGTAACCGCCAACAAGGCTGTGATTGCACGCCATGGGGAGGAGATTTCCGCCGCGGCCGCTGCGGCAGGGGTCTATGTACTGATCGAAGCCGCCGTCGGCGGAGGGATCCCGATCATCGAACCCCTCAAGCAATCCCTGGGTGGCAACCGCATTGATCGAATCAGTGGAATCATCAACGGCACCACCAACTACATCCTCAGCCGCATGGCTCAGGAAGGTGCTGCCTACGACGAGGTGTTGAAGGACGCCCAGGATCTCGGATATGCCGAGGCCGATCCAGCCGCAGATGTGGAGGGTTTTGATGCGGCTGACAAAGTCGCGATCCTCGCCGGCCTGGCATTCGGAGGCCCCGTCGACCGCAGCGCCATCCCCACCAATGGCATCAGCACCCTTGAAAGTCTTGATGTCGACTATGCCAACAAGCTTGGCTACGGCGTGAAACTGCTGGCGATTGCAGAACGTCTCAGCCCGGAGTCAATGAAGGGCGAATCCCTGCCCCTGGCCGTGCGGGTCCAGCCCACCCTCGTGCCGGATGAGCATCCCCTGGCAGGGGTGAATGGCGTCAATAACGCCATTCTCGTTGAAGGCGAGCCGATCGGAGGGGTGATGTTCTATGGCCCGGGAGCCGGAGCTGGCCCCACTGCCTCAGCCGTGGTGGCAGACATCCTCAACATTGCAGGCATCAGGCAGCTCAGCGATCAGAGCAGCTGCCTCGACCCCCTGCTCGCAGCCTCCAGCTGGCGTGCCTGTCATGTGGTTGATGCAGGTGAAATCCGCCAGAGCAGCTATGTGCGCTTCAGAACCGAAGATGCACCCGGCGTGATCGGTCAGATCGGCAGTTGTTTCGGTGATCGTGGCGTCTCGATTCAGTCGATCGTGCAATTCGATGCCTCTGATGCAGGCGCTGAGATTGTTGTGATCACCCACGAAGTGATTCAGGCAAAGATGCAGGCTGCCCTTGAGGCCATTGCAGCCCTGCCCCAGGTGAAAGGCCTGGCTGCCCACCTTGGCTGTATCTGAACCAAAGCTGTATCTGAACCCACGGAACAAAGACTGGCAATCAAGCCCTCCCCTGGGCCACAGTTGAAGAGCAATGCCAAACGTTTTGATCGACTCAAGACTCCAAGGCTGCCGGGTTGCCGACAAGAGACCCAGGCCCAGCCTTGAGCAGGGCGACTGCATCCGGCTCCTCAACAGCGGTGGCCTGTTTCAGGTGATTGGCATCCATGCCAACGACAACCGTTGCTGGGTCCGCAGCTGGCCCATGCCTGCCAAGGGCTCTCCGGTCTTTGAAGTCTCCCTGCAGCAGATCGCAGATCGCCAAGATTGGAAACGGCAACAGCCTGTGACTCGGCAACAGCCAGTGCATCTGCAACAGCCTGTGCACCTGCAACAGCCTGTGCACCTGCAACAGCCTGTGCACCTGCAACAGCCAAGAACTTGAATGACTGCGGTTTGATTGTTCAGCACTGTGCTCCTGCCTGGCCATGGTGAACTCAGCAGTGAACTCAGTGGTTGAACTGAGGCGCTGCCTGGCCGCAATGGCCGGCATGCTGCTGTTGCTGAGTCAGACGGCCTGCCAACCACAGCGGCAGGATTCCCGCCTGATTGTTGCCAGTGCTGGAAAGATCAAATCCCTCGACCCTGCCCAGGCGAGCACCTTCGATGTGCTTCAGCTGCTCAGTGCTCTCGGGGACCCCCTCTACCGCCTCGACGCAGCAGGCAAACTCCAGCCTCGACTGGCCGAGTCACTGCCAACAATCACTGACCAGGGATTAACGGTCTCGATCCCACTGCGCCGGGACGTGCTGTTTCACGACGGCACCCGCTTTGATGCCAAGGCCATGGCTTTCAGCATTGAACGCTTCCTGCGCATCGGCAACCTCAGTTACATCGTTGGCGGGCGAATCGCCGCGATCGAAACACCAGAGCCTTACCTGCTGCGACTGAAGCTGACCAGGCCATCCAGCTCCTTGGAGGGACTGCTCACCTCCATCAACCTCACACCCGTCTCGCCAACTGCCTATGCCGATCACAATGATCGCTTCCTCAACAAACGTTTCGTCGGAACCGGTCCTTACCGACTCAGCCGTTTTGAGGAGGAGCAGCAACGGCTGGAGCCTTTCCCCGGCTACTGGGGCACACCACCCAGCAATGCGGGGATCGATCTGATCAGCCTCAGCAACTCCACGGCTCTTTTCGGAGCACTGCTGAGCAAAGAGGTGGATGTGCTGCTCTCCAACTCCCTTGATGAAGACCAACGTCGTGCTCTCAACCGGATGGCAACGGCCGGTCAGCTGCGCGAGGGGGAGGGTCCAGCCCTGGAGATCGGCTACATCACCCTGCTCAGCAATTCCGCACCGCTGAATCAACCCCGGCTTCGTCAGGCCCTGGCCCACAGCATCGACCGCAGCCTGATCAGCAAAAGAGTCAGCTATGGATTGCGACAGCCATTGCGTTCGCTGATCCCACCAAGCCTGCTGGGAGGTCAACGCGAACCCTGGCCAACCTATGCACCTGAGCGGGCGCGCTCACTGCTGAAACTGTCTGGCTACTGCAAGGGCAACAGGCTGACGGTCCCCCTGACCTTCCGCTCCAATGTGCCTGCCGACAAACTTCTTGCCCTCACCTGGCAGGCCCAGGTGAGCCGCGATCTCTCCGATTGTCTGAACCTTGAACTCGACAGCGTCGAGTCCACCACCGTCTATCGCCAACTGGGGAAAGGTGCCTACAAGGCCGTGATTCTTGACTGGCGAGGGTCTTACCCCGATCCAGAGTCCTACCTGATGCCACTGCTGAGCTGCAGCCGCTCAACGGGGTCGGTCTGTGAGCAGGGAGAGGCCAGTATCAGCGGCAGCTTCTGGACCTCTCCAGGGCTGGAGCAAAGCCTGCTGCGCAGCGATGAGCAGCGTGGGCCGGCGCGTCTGCAGCAGCTCGAGAGCATCGAGGAGGTGGCAGCCAGGGGCGCTGCCTACATTCCCGTCTGGCTTGTCACACCGAGAGCCTGGTCTCAGACAAATCTTGCCGAGCCGGAATTTGATGGCAGCGGTCAGGTTCTGCTCGAACGACTGAGGCAGCTGAGCTGATGGGAAGACCCCAGGAACTGGCGCGCTACAGCGCAACCCGACTGGCCCTGGTGCCGGTGATGCTCTGGCTGATTGCCTCGCTTGTGTTCCTGCTGCTGAGAGTGGCACCTGGAGATCCAGTTGATGCTGTGCTGGGAAGTCGGGCCCCAGCTGCGGCCCGGGCGGCAATGCGGGCTCGCCTGGGCCTTGATCAGCCCCTCTGGCAGCAATACCTCGACTTCCTTCAAGGTCTCGTTCATGGCGATCTCGGCAAGGCACTGATCAACCAGGAGCCGGTCAGTTCGATCATCACCAGGGCCCTGCCAGCGAGTCTGGAACTGAGCGTCATCGCCCTGCTCATTGCAGCGATCCTGGGGCTGAGCGTTGGCTTCAGTGGCATCGCCCGTCCGGAGGGCAAGCTTGATCTGGCAGGACGCCTCTATGGCATCGGCACCTATGCCCTGCCTCCCTTCTGGGCAGCGATGCTTGCTCAGCTTCTGTTTGCTGTTGTGCTGGGTTGGCTGCCCGTTGGCGGCCGCTTCCCACCGAGCCTGCTGCCTCCGCAAGGCAGTGGCTTCCTGATCATCGACAGTCTGCGCAGCGGCGATTGGGCACTGCTGGGCGGGGCACTGCGCCACCTGGTCCTGCCGGCAAGTGTGCTTGGACTTCTACTCAGTGGAATCTTCACCAATGCCCTGCGGCTGAATCTGCGTCGGACCCTGAAGGCTGATCACGTCGAAGCAGCCCGCAGCCGCGGCCTGAGTGAAAGGGATGTGGTTCTGCACCATGCCCTGCCCAATGCCCTGCTACCGGTGCTGACCATTGCCGGAATCACCGTGGCCTCACTGATCGGAGGTGCGCTGCTGATCGAAGTGACCTTCTCCTGGCCTGGTATTGCCCTGCGACTTCAGGAGGGGATCAACCAACGGGACTATCCCGTGGTGCAGGGAATTGTTGTGGTGCTGGCCGGACTGATGGTGCTCGTGAGTGTTGCCGTTGACCTGCTGGTGGCTTTTCTGGATCCGCGCGTCCGCTACTGAGATAGCTACGGAGACAGCTGCGGAGACAAGTTGAGTCGTTCAATCCCGGCGCGATTCAAGCGATGCAACCGCAGACCATCAATCTCCAGATGGGCAGAGATCTCAAGCCGCTCCCGCTTCTCCACCTGCTCAAGAAAGCTTGTGATTTCAACAAGCAGCTGACGCTGCACCGCCTGGGGCTTGATGCCAACAAGTTCATCCCCGAGCCGGAAGAGATCCTGACCAGCCCCCGGCGCTGGATCAGAGGGGACCTGAATCGGCGAGAAGTGGCTGCCCCCCTCAAAAAGGAGCGCACGACTTGCCGGATGCGATGAAATCGTCAGCAAAAGGGCCAGCTGTTCACTGGCTGGCGGCGTGATCAGATCAAGGGTGCCTCCAGCCAGCAACACCGGCACCTCGATGGAGGCATCCCCTGAGCGGGGCCACAGCAGGCTGCCAAAGCTGTTGAGCGCCACGATCCCTTGCAGGTCATGCCGTGGATCAACCGTCGGCAGGCTCACATCAGCGAGCTGACACTGCAACAGCCGCGAAAGGTTGGTGAGGGGAAGCCCGTCAAGAGCTCTGCGGCAACGCTGCTCCAATCCATCCGCCGGGATGGCGCCGGCAGCCAGCACCGCAGTGAGCGCCCCCAGGGAATGACCCATCAGGACCAGACGCTCACCAGGCAGAGGCAGTTCAGCTTGATCATGGGCCGTGAGCACAGCCTTCAGATCAGCCAGGCGATCCGGCAGGACCTCTGCACCCGGAGGTGGCCGACGTCCTTCCAGCAGCTCTTGCACCGCTTTGGCATCACTGCCTGGATGTTCAAGCACGACCACAGGCCATCCCTGCAGACTCAG
>DASCPR010000318.1:0-4652 GCA_036012625.1 Prochlorococcaceae cyanobacterium Fu_MAG_50 | reverse complement strand
TCATCGATCCCGCCAAGGTGACTCGCTCCGGTTTGCAGAATGCCGCCTCCATCGCCGGCATGGTGCTCACCACTGAGTGCATCGTGGCTGATCTGCCTGAGAAGAAAGAGGCGGCTCCAGCAGGTGGTGGTGGCATGGGAGGCGACTTCGATTACTGATTTCCATGGAGATCCTTCGGAGATCTCCACTCAATCAGTGATGCAAATGCAACGGATCAGGGGTACTACGGTGCCCCTTTTTTATTGTCTTTCTTGCTGGAAGGTTTAGGTGTAAGAAGAGGCGTTCCCAGGGAAAATCTTTGTAGGGAGTTGATTGTGCGAGCGCCTCAATGAGAAGAGAGAAGCAGGCTTCAAGCCGTTATTGCTAACGCAGTTGCGGTGGTTCAGTAGGGCCGGATTGTTTGGATTCCTATGTATGCCTCATGTTTGTGAGTCACGCATTTTGGCGATGAAGGCTTCTTCTTTTTCTTTGCTTGCTAGTGCACCGTCATCAACAATGATGATCCGATCCGCGACATCAAGAATCTTGTTGTCATGGGTGACCATAATGATCGTCGTTTGGCTTTCTTCTGCCATCTGCTTCATTAGCCCAACCACTCGCCGGCCTGATTCTTTGTCTAAAGCTGCGGTTGGCTCATCACCGAGGATGATTTTTGGCCTGCTCACCAGTGCGCGTGCAATGGCGACACGCTGGCGCTGACCTCCAGAGAGATCATTGGGCATGTAATTGATTCGTTCCCCCAGGCCAACCTTCTCCAACATTTCAGTGGCGATCTGATCAATATCTTCATCTAACTTGTCATCATGAAGTTCTAGGGCCATGCGAACATTTTTTCTGGCATTCATAAACATCATCAGATTGTGGGATTGAAAGATGAAACCCACATTGAGCCTGAGTCGCGAGAGCTGCTTCTTGCTAGCACCATGAAGTTCTTCTCCCAGGATATTAAGACTGCCATCCATGCAGGAACGAAGTCCCCCCAGCATGGTTAGTAGGGTTGTTTTCCCAGACCCTGAAGGACCTGTGCAGATCACAATTTGCCCGGGATAGATATCTAGAGAGATGTCTTTGAGGGCATGTTTTTGGCTTTCGCCGCTGCCAAACCAGTGATTGACATGCTTCAGAGAAATGATTGGAGCGGGATTATTTCCGCTTGGAGTGGATGCCATAGCTGCTGCCTTGACTATCATTAGAAAATCAGAAGATGTCTGCGGGATCAAGTTTGATAAGCTTGCGCGTTGCTAGTGCTGCAGATCCTGTGCACATAACAAAAGTAAGTACCAGAACCTGAGCGGCGCGTGTTGTGGTCATGGCGACGGCGAGATTCGTTGCATTGGCTAAAATTGCGTATAGGCCAATGGAGCAAATAACGCCAGGAATAAAGCCAATGGCTGCAAGGAGAGCCCCTTGCTGAATCACAACGAAGATCACGTAGCCATCGGTATAACCCATCGCCTTGAGAGTGGCGAATTGTGGCAGCGAGGTCATCACGTCACCAAATAAGATCTGGTAAACGATGATGCTGCCAACAACGAATCCAACTAGAACACCAAGCATGAAGATGAACCCGATCGAGCTGCTGCGACGCCAGTAATTCAGTTCCAGTTCGGACAGTTCGTTGCGCGTGAGGACCATCACCTGATCGCCAAGGATTGGCTTCAAGGCGCGTTGGACTGCTCGCGGATCTGTGCCCGGGCTTAGTTGAATCAGGCCCAGCTGGATCTGATTCGGACGTTGTTTGGGAAAGAGGAGTGAAAAAGTGTTCTCGGCGACGATGATATTGGCATCGGCGGCGAAGGTTGCGCCAAGGGCAAAGGTGCCAATCACATTCAGATGTCTTCGATTGACCTCTACCTGTGCTGAACCACCCTCAGAAATCAAGCTTTCAATTGGACCGTAGTGAGGTTTGGTTCTGCGGTCAAACAAGGCATTGCGAAGTTGGCGAAGTTGATTATTGTTTTTCTCCAGCTCCGGGATCGCTAGAGAGGGCAGAGAGGGATTGATACCAAAAACATTTATGAAGTACGAATTGCCTGTTGTTGGTGTAACCCATGATGCTCGGCTGATTCGCATGGGTGTAACGCCTGTGACACCTTCAACGCCACGAGCTTGGAATAAACGGCTGCGATTGAACGTTTGCAGTGAAGCAAAATTGGAGTATCCGGTGCTCAGCATGAGTAGCTCTGCCTGAAGCTTTTCAATCGGCTTCAGCTGGCTGTTATAAACACTATCAAGTAGCCCTAGCTGAAAAAATATCAGCAGGTTTGAGAAGCTGACTCCAGCTACACCTATGGCAAGTTTTACTGGGTTGTAGCTGGTCTGCAGCCAGGCGACTGGCGTGCGTTTAAGCCAGCGACGAAGAGTTTTACGCATGAAATTATTGTTTGGATGCAGAATATGGTGCGCGCGCATCAAAGATCACCTGCACCTGCATGTTGGAACCCATCCTGAGCCGTTGGCGTTGTTCAGGGGTGGGCTCCAGAGTGAGTCTTACGTTAAAAACTCTTTGATCCATATTCTCACCAGGTGTACTTGAAAATGTGGATTGACGTTGGACCTGGGGAAGAATCTTTGTCAGGGTTGCCCTGACACTGCCATCCCTGAATCCTGATGCTTTGACGGTTGCACCTTGGCCAACCTTCAACAAGTCGAGATCAGTTTGATAGACCTCAGCTGTGACCATCATATTGTCTGTGTCAGCCATCTCAAGAATGCCTTTATTGCCAACTCGCTCCCCTGCACGTGCAAAGATTTGCAGGATTTGACCATCCTCTGGTGCGCGGATGATGGTCTCATTAAGAGCCTGGTTGGCGCGTTCCCTATCGGCTTTTACCTTGAGGAGGGCCTGATTTGCCTGGTTTATATCTTCCGGTCGCACCTGCTTAAGTTCTGCCAGTCTTTTTCTGGCTGCCGTGATTTCTGCATTCATCCGAGCTTGAACCCCTGAGCGCTGCGCCAGTACTTCGTTCAAGTGAGACTGTGATGTTTCAGATGATTTGCGGTATTGATTGCGTTGCAGCTCTGAAATAACTTGCTGTTGAAATAGAAGCTCATAGCGTTCGGCTTCAATTCTTGCTGTTGCTGCTCTAGAACGTGCTTGTGCAATCTGTTGGCTCAGTGTTCTGTTTGTAGTCTTTGACTGCATCTCCAGGCTTTTTACTGTTGCTTCCTGGGCGGCGATTGCATTGGGACTGGGGCCAGCCTTGATGTTATCCAGTTTGCTGCGACTAAGGGCAACTGATTGTGTTGCAAGATCCAGGGATGCTTGGCGTTTGGCCTTGCTACTTAAATAGGCAAGGTTTTGCCCTGCTTTCACGTTCTCACCTTCTCTCACCAGAACTCGATCAACTCGATCATTGCTCAGGGATGATGGGGCGGTGATGCGTCGGATCATCCCCTTGGGCTCGATCCGTCCCAGGGCCGACACCCTTCGAGGAGCAGCTTGTTCTGATATTGAGCTCTGTGATGGAGTCTTAGAGCAAGCGGTGAGGATGGGACCTACAACAACGGATAAGCCGATCAAGGTTGTGATTGGGATGAGCCTTCGCTGACGTCGGTTAAGACTGGCAATGTGTGGTCTACCCATAGACCGGAATACCTTATTTGCGCCAATCCTGATTATAGCTTGTCAGTGGTGCCATGTATTTTCTTTTTGCTGGTCAGGGGCGCTGCTTTTGTGGCCGCAATGCAACATATTGATAAGAGCGCTCAAAATTATGCTCGCTAGTGTGCTTGTTAACTCATCAGTCATCTAGGCCTGTTGAAGTACTCGCCGGTACTTATTCAGTTATTGCCACATGAAATCCTGACAGTTTATTTATCATACCAGCTAGATTGGCAAGCCACTGGATGCTGGTGGTGGTCCTTCTGCTCTGAGCTATCCCCTACTTTGTTGCACAGGTGAAATTGGCGTGACTGGCCCTACGTTGCCTTGAAGACATCGGCGACGAGGCTGGTTGTAAAAGTGTGTTGAAGTCATTTTTCCTAAACGACAAAGTGTTCACGCTGATTTGGCATTTTGCTGCAGCGGGTCTGTGCAATTGGGCCGCCGCTGCCTGCTATTGCCAAGCTCGGCGCAATTCCGCCGGCAAAAACGAGGAGGTGGGCTGCAAGATTGCAGCAACCATGCTGGGCAGGGTCTCAAGAGAGGGGGTGATCGGCGCCAACATCTTGGTGCCGTCTTGAGCGCTTCTTTGCATCAAGGTCTTTTAACAGGCCAGTTGCAATCCCTTGGCTGAGCAATTCAATCCAAAATCTCAATTGTTTACAGGATTATTCCTCCCCACTATCTGGAAAAGGCTTTTGCCAGCAACTTTTTAAAGTTATGCCTTTAGTTAGCTCGGGTTGCAAAAGTTGATTCTGCAGAGGCCGCCTGTTCCCTGTCGCAATGGATTGACGCTGCTGCGCCGGCGCTCAGGGAGATTGCTGATGGGGACAACTCGCCGGAGCAGAGCACAAGCATTGGTTTTTGTTCGTGGTGAACATTTTTTGCCCCCCTTGAGCTGAAACGGTTGTGAAGTACACCGTTTTTAGTTCAATTGCTGCTTCCCAGACGTTGGCGGTTGCTGTCTGCATTGCTTTGTGTGCCTGCAATGCAGCTGATAACAGCCTTTTTCAGCCCTGCGACTGCCGCTGAATCCGCAGGGTTCCAC
>DASCPR010000317.1:0-2796 GCA_036012625.1 Prochlorococcaceae cyanobacterium Fu_MAG_50 | reverse complement strand
CGGCCAGGGTCTGCTGGTTGGAGCCGGCATCAATCCAGCAGCCACCCATCTGTGGGGGCAGGTCATGGGCATGGGTGTGGAAGTCGCCCTGGGTGCCGCGATAGACCTCGAGTTGTTCCAGGGCTGCGAGCCAGGCATCGATAGCAGGGTGTTCTTGCCTCAGCTTGAACCCCTTGTAATAAGCAAGGGAGGCGTTCATGCGCTCCACGTAAGGGATGAACACCAGGTCAACACCTCCGGGGGTGAGGGTTGCCCTGGGATCCAGCCAGGGGCCAGGTTCAGCCATCAGTTCCTGCTCCATGCGCCTGGCCATGACCTGGAATTGATCCCGGGCGGCCCGTTGCTGGCGAGGATTCAGTCCGGGGGTGCAGAGCCATTGGCACCAGGCACGGAAAAGCAGCCTTTCCAGCTGACGCAGTGTTCTGATCCCAGGCTCTTCCAGGCCTGAGCCGAGCGGGCCGAAGGCACGTTCGAGTGCCAGCAGGATCACATCGCTCTCGGTGATCAGCCTGCCGTCGAGTTCGAGGGCAGGCAGCATTCCGGAAGGCACTTTGCGCAGGTACCAGTCCTCCTTGCGCCCGTAGCAGCGCATCGTGACCTTGCTGATCCGGTAGGGGATTTGCTTCCACTCCAGCCAGAGCCAGATTTTCTGGCAGTAGGGACACCAGGCGTGATGGTCTCTGTAGAGGGTGACCCGCAGCTCGCTTTCTGCGCTGTTGAACAATCGCAACCTGGCTTGGGCGTTGCTGGGGCCTTGGCTGGGATCCCTCTCAGGCGCTTTCAGCTCATTCAAGGCCTCCCAGCTGAGTGCCTGGATCGATGCAGAGGTTGGCATTCTGCTCAGATGCAGTGGCGTTCCATCATCAGATGTCGATGATGCCGATCAAGGCAGCTCACACATGCTGGGATGGCTTCCGTTGGCCTTCGGCTGTGGGCATTTGCAATCAGATTGATAAGGATGGGTGTGCCTGTTCGTTGTCCACTTGGCTGATTCATTTGATTTGATCGTGATCGGGGCGGGCTCCGGTGGATTGGCCGCTGCCAAGCGTGCTGCCGGCTATGGCGCACGTGTGGCGATCGTGGAGGGAGACAGGGTCGGTGGCACCTGCGTCATTCGTGGCTGTGTGCCTAAGAAACTGCTCGTCTATGGCTCTCAGTATCGGGACTATCTTGAGAATGCGGCCAGTTTTGGTGTTGAGGGCTTCGATGCCCGTCAGGATTCCGCCGTGTTGCTTGCGAATGTGCGTGCGGAAGTGGATCGCCTCAATGCACGCCACCTTGATCTGCTGGAGAAGGCCGGAGTTGAACTTGTCCCGGGCTGGGGGCGTTTTATCGGGCCTCAAACCGTAGAGGTGTACAAGCGAGATTCAGCAGGGCAAGCTGCCGAGGGTACCTGCAGGCAACTCCACGGCCACCATCTGCTCATTGCTGTTGGCGGCAGGCCGAATCGGCCGAAGATCCCCGGGGCAGAGCTTGGCTGGGTCAGTGATGACATGTTTCTGCAGAGCCGCTATCCCGAACGTGTGGTGGTGGTTGGTGCAGGCTTCATTGCCTGTGAATTTGCCTGCATCCTCAGTGGACTTGGGGTTCAGGTGACCCAACTGGTGCGCAGGGATCATCTGCTGCGGGGTTTTGATCGGGAGCTCGCCGATGCAGTTCGTGATGGCATGCAGGAACGTGGCATCGATCTGCGTTTCGGACAGAGCCCTGCTGCTATTGAGGGCAGCCCAGGTGATCTCAAACTGCTGACCAGTGGAGATGATCGGTTGGCCTGTGGTGGGGTGCTTCTGGCCACAGGGCGGCATCCATGGCTTGAAGGCCTGAATCTCGAGGCTGGGGGAGTGGCGAGTGAGGCCGGCCGGATTCCAGTTGATCCAGATCAGAGAACCAATGTTCCCCATATCTTTGCTGTGGGAGATGTGACTGATCGCGTCAATCTCACACCGGTAGCGATTGATGAGGGGAGGGCCTTTGCCGATAGCGTGTTTGGCAAGAGCCCTCGCCGTGTTGATCATGATCTGATCGCCAGCGCTGTGTTCAGCCAGCCGGAATTGTCAACGGTGGGGCTCACTGAAGAGCAGGCGATTGAACGCCTGGGGTCGGATCAGATCAAGGTTCATCGTGCCCGTTTCCGGCCGATGAGTCAGGCCCTGCCCAAGCGCGGACCCCGTTGTTTGCTAAAGCTGGTGGTTGAATCCGCGTCAGGCAAGGTTCTCGGTTGTCACATGGTGGGTGAACATGCTGCCGAAATCATTCAGATGGCGGCAATCGCCATCGGCATGGGTGCTACCAAAGCTGACTTTGATCGAACCATGGCGCTCCACCCAACGATTTCAGAGGAGTTTGTGACGATGTGAACAGAGTAGAGTGCTCGGAGCATTCCAGAACCTGAGCTCAAGATTGGCTTGCAGATTAAAAAACCTCTGCAGTGAAACCAGTGAATGATTCAAGGTCATTGCCAAATGGATCCTGAACAACATTGGTGCGTTGATCTTTTTGGGGATCGTTATAGGAAATCAGAACTTTTGAATCCTCATCAATGCCTGTCTTGGATTTGAGATCAAGGATGACCCTGGAAGTCTCCTCGTCAATTACAGCGGATTTAACTTTAGCGTTATTGCCATCTATGCTCACGCTAAATCTTTTCTTGCTTAGTTTACCGCCATTGATGATCTCGTCGAACATAATCATGATTTGATTGTTTCCGGTGAAAGCTTTGGTGGCCTTAGGCGGCTGTTTGTCTGAGCCAATAATTGAATCTCCATCAAGATCCATATTAAAGATCTCCTCGTAGCC
>DASCPR010000316.1:0-5264 GCA_036012625.1 Prochlorococcaceae cyanobacterium Fu_MAG_50 | reverse complement strand
CAAGAATGACTCACAAGATAAAACTGCCCTCCGGCTTTGAATCCATCACATTGGCCATCTGTTCGTACTGATAGGCCACCTGTAACAACTTGGCCTCCTCCAACACACCGGTGATCAGCTGCAGGCCGATCGGCAACCCGGCATCAGTGAAACCACAGGGCACGCTGATGGCGGGCAATCCGGCAAGATTCGCTGGAATGGTGAGCAGATCGGCCAGATACATGGCCAAGGGATCATCGGCATGGGTGCCAGCGGCAAATGCCGTGGTTGGCGATGTTGGCGTCAGCAACACATCCACAGACTGAAAGGCCTTGTCGAAATCACGACGGATCAAGGTGCGAACCTGCTGAGCCTTTTTGTAATAGGCATCGACATAGCCTGCTGAAAGCGCATAGGTGCCGATCAGAATCCGGCGCTGAACCTCACTACCGAAACCTTGCGCACGGCTGAGGGAGGTCATCGCAGCGAGACTCTCGGCAGTGTCGGCTCGATGCCCGTATTTCACGCCGTCATACCGAGCCAGGTTGGCGGAAGCCTCCGAAGGGGCGATGACGTAATAAGTCGCGATCCCGTCGTTGAAGCGGGGACAGCTCACATCCACCAGCTCCGCACCGAGTTTCTCCAGCTGGTTCGCCGCTTCAAGCACCGCCACCTTTACCTCAAGGTCAAGGCCCTCCTGCTCGAAACATTCCCGGATCAGGCCGATCCGCAGACCCGCCACAGGGGTACTCAGGCTGGAGATGTAATCCGGCACATCAGCGGAAAGGCAGGTGGAGTCTCGCGGATCAGGACCAGCGATCACCTGAAGGAGCTCCGCCGCATCGGCCACATTCGTGGTCAGGGGACCCACCTGATCCAGGGAGCTGGCAAACGCCACCAGCCCCCAGCGGCTGACACGCCCGTAGGTGGGCTTGAGGCCAACAACACCGCAGAACGAAGCCGGCTGCCGGATCGAACCACCGGTATCTGAGCCGAGGGCAGCGATGCATTCACCCGCCGCAACCGCTGCAGCACTGCCGCCGGAGCTGCCACCGGGAACCCTGTCGACATTCCAGGGATTGGTCGTGGCACCAAAGGCCGATGTCTCCGTTGAGCTGCCCATGGCGAACTCATCGAGATTGGTCTTACCGAGAAGCACGGCACCGGCCTTCCAGAGCCGCTCCGTGACCGTTGACTCATAGGGGGGGACGAAATCCTCCAGCATCCGGCTGGAACAGGTGGTGCGGATCCCTTGGGTGCAGAGATTGTCCTTGATCGCCAAGGGAACACCTGCCAAAGGGGGTAAGTCCTCGCCTGCAGCCCGAGCCTGATCAATTCGATCGGCATCTGCCCGTGCACGCTTGGCTGTGACCTCCAGATAGGCATGAATGCAGGGATC
Organism: Prochlorococcaceae cyanobacterium Fu_MAG_50; assembly: GCA_036012625.1. Taxonomy (GTDB): domain Bacteria; phylum Cyanobacteriota; class Cyanobacteriia; order PCC-6307; family Cyanobiaceae; genus DASCPR01. The sequence continues at coordinate 3,886 of DASCPR010000316.1, read as the reverse complement.
CACCACATCGATCCTGTCAAGGTGATGATCCGTGAGCTCCCTGGCGGAAAGTTCGCCTCGCTTCAGTTGCTGACGCCAATCGGCGATCGCCATCCTCTTGGGGTGCTGCTTGCAGAATCGACGCTATCAGCCGTGAGTTCAGCCATCAGTGGAGATTGTCAGAGGCTCCGCACGACGGCAGCGGAGCACTGCGTGGCTGATCGAGCCTGGCTGCTCTTGGGACAGGTCATCGAGGAAACGGGGCAGGGCGGATGACAGACCTTGTTTGCGGATGAAAGGTCCGAACCAGTAGGTCACATCAGGGTTGCTGGATTGCACCCTTGCCCACCAAGCCAACCCAGCACCATTGGAAAGTGTGCGCAGCAGCCTGATCAGGGGGCTCATGGGGAGCAGAGAGATTCAGGCACATTGTGCATGTTCGGATTCGTTTTGCGCGCACTGAGTGCCGGCAAGGAGACGGACCAATTCAGAGTTGAATGTGGCCATCGAAATGCTCCGGCAAGGCCGAGTCATCGAGGTCAATCCTCTCAAGCTCAACAGTGGCCTTGATCACAGCTGGATCTGCATCAACTGACTCCGCTGTGACCTGGTCCTCAACCGCAACAGTCCCTGCAGGCGGCTGAACCTCAGGCAGGGATGGAGAGCATCTCGGTCGAATGATTCTTGGGGAGGGGGCCTGGCCCCTCAGCCCCTTCATCCAGCCTCGGCGGGCCACTTCAAAAAGGCAGAGGGCCGTGGCCACTGATGCATTGAGGTTTGGGGTCATCCCCCTCAAGGGAATCCGGATGAGCTGGTCGCAGTGCCGACGGGTGAGCAGGGACAGCCCCTGATCCTCGGAACCGGTCACCAGCACAAGAGGCCCCTCAAGATCAGCCTCTGCAAGGGTGAGATCTCCCTCCTCCGCCAGTCCGAGCACGCGATAACCCTTGTCCTTAAGGGTTTCTAGAGATCTGTTCAGATTCACCACCCGCGCTACGGGCAGGTGTTCCAGGGCACCCGCCGCAACCTTGGCCACCGAACCCGTCAGGCCGGCACTGCGCCTCTGGGGAAGAACAACCCCATGGGCACCCAGTGCTTCCGCTGAGCGCACAATCGCGCCGAGATTATGGGGATCGGTGAGGCCATCAAGGGCGAGCAGCAAAGGCGATTCACCCAGATCTGCACAGCCCTCGATCAGGCTGGATAGATCGAGGGTCTCTGCCGAAGCCACCTGTAGTGCGATGCCCTGGTGCACAGCACCGCCGGTGAGCTGCCCGAGACGCGCCCAGGAGACCTCCTCCACAAGCACCCCGGAGGCTTTGGCGTCCCGAAGCAATTGCAGGAAGCGGGAAGCACTGCGCAGCTCGGTGGTGCACCAGATGCGATGGATGGGGCGCCGCGCTTCGAGAGCCGCCTGGGTGGCATGGCGACCCCAGAGCAGGTCATCGGCGGCTGACGCACCATGTCCTTCTGCCTCGGAGAGGGCTCCAGTGTTCGTTGTGTCGGGTTTGGTGTCCTGACGCGAGCCTGCCCTTGCTGGCCGCTCAGAGAGGCGAGGACGGGATCCCCAGCGAGGCTTAGGGGCTCGCCAGTCTTCCCCTTTGCTGCTTCTGGGAGCCCCCCCCCGCGATGGAGTCTTCTCCTGACCGCCCCGGTAGGGGGCAGGCCCCCTGCGACTGAAGCGGGACTGGTCAGATCGCTCGAAGCGATCAGCGCTTGAACCTCGGCCTGAACTGGGTCGATAACGATCATCAGCAGTGCGATCGCGGCTGTATCGACTGCCCTCAGAGCGGCCTCCACTTGAAACTTCACGGGCTGAGGAACCACGACCATCCCGATCACGACCATCGCGATCACGGCCATCTCGAGCTCGGCCATCCTGACCACCGCTGTATTGGCCACCCCTGTATTGGCCACCCCTGGACTGACCATCTCTTGACTGGCCACCCCTGGACTGACCATCTCTGGATTGGCCGCCCCTGTATTGGCCATCTCTGGACTGGCCGCCCCTGTACTGACCGCCCGTGTACTGACCGTCGCTGGATTGGCTGCGGCCACTGGAACCGCCTCCTTTTGATGCGCTGCCACTGCTGGGACGGCTGCTGCTGCTGGGACGGCTGCTGCTGCTGGGACGGCTGCTGCTGGGTCGGCGATCGAAGCGGGAGCTCATGACGGGGAGAGAGGCTATTTCAGGTCAATGTCGGCCTCGTCGAGTTGATCCAGGAGCTGCGCAAGCCGCGCCGGATTCTGCAAAAAGAGCCAGCCAACCATTGTCTCAAATCCCGTGGCCTTTGCGTAAATGGCTGGATCCCCCCGCCTCGGTCCCTTGCCAGCCCGGTTGCGGCCTCTGCGGACAAGATCCCGTTCCGATTCGTTCAGCTGAGGCTCAAGCAAGGCAAGGGCACGCGCCTGGGCTTCAGCCTTCACCACTGCCACCACAGCGTTGTGCAGGTCGGCGGAACGCCTTCGGGAACGGCAGTGGCGCAGGCGCTGATGCAATTCCCACACGGCATCACCGAGCCAGGCCAGTTGCTGGGGCCCAAGGTCATCTTCAGAGCCGCTGGCTGACTGAATACGAATCCAGTCGCTCAAGCAGCCAGCCGGCTCAAAGCCGTGGGCAGATCCTTCTCGAGATGGAGGAATCCCTCCAGCCGCACCAGTTTGACGGTCTGAATCACCCTGGCATTACCCACCAGAATGAACTTTCTCTTGCTGTCTTTGCACTGCTTGGCGGTCTGCACAAGCGCACCAAGACCTGAGGAATCAAGGAAATCGATCTTGCTCAGCTCGATCACGGCAGGCTGGGGATTGGCCTTGAGCACATCCGTCACATAAGCGAGGAACTGCTTCTCGGAGTAGGCATCCAACTGCCCGGTGAAGTGAAACACCAGACAGCGATCACGCTGCTCGAAACCGCCCCTGAGTGAAACGGTCAGTCGTTGCAATTCAGTGATGAAATCATTCCCCCGGGACTCGACGGCTCGAAGTGTAGGGATGCTGGCTTCCTTCAACCACTTCTGCTCTGTGATCTGAAATCAGCTTTTTGATCTGAAATCAGCTTTTTGATGGGCACTCACTCAGCTCTGCGATCAGCCATCAGTTCAACAAACCGAGCGAAGTGATGGTCTGCATCATGGGGACCAGGACTCGCCTCAGGGTGGTATTGCACCCCGAAGACGGGCTGCTGACGATGGGCCAGTGCCGCAACGGTTCGATCGTTGAGGTTGAGGTGGGTCACTTCAACGGTTTCCGCAGGCAATGAACCGGCATCAAGGGCGAAACCGTGGTTCTGGCTGGTGATCTCCACCCGACCAGTTGTGCCGCAGGGATGATTGAGACCGCGATGGCCATAGGCAAGCTTGAAGGTGCTCCCCCCCAGGGCCAGACCCAGGATCTGATGGCCAAGGCAGATCCCGAACAGGGGCAGATGATGGTGCTCAAGCAATTGCCGGGCGAGCTGAATGCCCTCTGTCACCGCTGCGGGGTCACCGGGACCATTGGAGAGGAACACCCCCTCAGGCTCCTGTGCGAGCACCGCTGAGAGATCACTGCCGGCAGGCAGCACCTTCACATCACAGCCATGGGCCGCAAGCCGCTCGAGGATGGCGCGTTTGATGCCGAAATCAATCGCCACCACACGGAAACGATCCCCCTCTGATGCCTGCAGGCGCTGATCAAAGCCCACTGGACAGTGTGATGACCAGGCATAGGGCTCTGAGGTGGTGACCCGATTGGCCAGGTTGAGACCCTCCATGGCGGGGGCCTGCTTCAGTTGCTCCAGCAACTGCTGGGGGGAACTGCCGTCACTGCTGATCACGCCATTCATGGCGCCGGTTTCTCGCAGATGTCTGACCAGGGCTCTGGTATCAACACCACTGATCCCCACCACTCCATGCTGTTCCAGCCA
>DASCPR010000315.1:0-11853 GCA_036012625.1 Prochlorococcaceae cyanobacterium Fu_MAG_50 | reverse complement strand
CGCCGGTTTCCCTGAGTTCAGATAGGTATTCCCAGTGGTTCTGGCAACGTTTATTCGCTCTTCAGGAGCATCACCCCAATGGTTTTGTTCGTTTCCTCTGCTCCCTCTGTGTGCAGGTGAACAATGTCATCAAGGTTGGTATCTCATCGGATCGGCGTTATGGGCCTGTGATGAACTATGAGTTGGCACTTAAGATTGCCCATCGCCTCGAGTCCCTTGGTTTTCAACCGGGCCGCGCTTCGAGGATCGCACTGGTGGGTTACAGCGGTGGAGGCGAGATGGCCATCGGCACAGCTGAGATGCTTCAGCGCATCTGTCGTGTACCTGTTCAGGTGATCACCGTCTGCGGTGTTTTCAGTGGAAATGGCGAATTAAGTGAGATCAACCGGGTGGCAACGATTGTTGGCAGCCGTGATCCGGTCGCGGCATTCGGTCAGATTGCCTATCCGGGACGTTTGCCTCTGCTGCCATTCTCCAAATGGAATCGTTGGCGGCGAAGCAGGCCGCTGCAGAGATACACCATTAATGGGATGAATCACAATGGAGCAACAGGGCCTTTCAGTGATCTCTTCAGCCCTGATGTTGTCAAGACGATCTGCCAGGAGCTGGCCAGCTCAGCCATCAACTGAGTGCTGCTTCACCTGATTCACGAGCCGCAGCGGCTTCCCCATTGAGAGCTCTTACGGTTTCGAAAGGACTGTGAGCAGGCTGGCTGGTGATCAATCTTTGCCAGGCTTCGTCCCTTGACGGCCCATGCAGGAAGAGATCCTGGGGGAGGTTTTCGAGGGCCGCCCGATAACGGTCAACGCTGTCAGCGTCAATCATCAGACCCATCTCCAGCAGTGTGGAGAGGCTGCGCGAAAGGCGTTCGCGCCAGAGTCCACCAAGGGTGAGTGGGTAGAGCACTGAGCAGCCGCACACGGCCTGGTGCAGCAGGGCAGTGGAATCGATGCAGAACCCCAGGGCCCCATAGCCGCCGATCCGCAGCTCGTCCGCCATTGCCACCCAGTTGTGAACCGCTCCCATCAACTCGCTGATGGTCAGGGCAAGACCGAGCTGTTCGCCTGTGAACACCAATCCTGGGTAGGCAACCGTGCCGTTATGGCGATCGTTCTGCCAGGGACGGTGCAGATCATTCATTGCAGCCCAGCCATTCAATCCCTCCGTTCCCTGGTAGTACTGGAGCAGGATCAGTTCATCTTCAGGAGAGTGCAGTTCCAGTTCGAAGCTGCAGTGGGGTAGCAGGGCCATCAACTCCTGCCCCTGCTGATCTTCAAGTGCTGTCCGGTAGGGAACGGCAAGGGGAATCTGTTGCCAACCCCTGGCCTCATCGGGCTGGCTGGCGCCAAGGCCGAAACTCGCGACGCTGGCTCTGATGCGGCCGCGGCAGCGCCAATCCCTGTCCTCGAGCAGCCGGATCAGGGCGGCGGCGCAGCTGATCCCTTCAAAGCAATAGGCCTCTCTTTTGCGCAGGCTCTGGGGAAGTCGGTTGGCAGCCAGGGCGTTGAACACCTGAGCCAGAAGCTGATTCATGGCTCGCTGGGCTGGGGTCTGCAGCATGTCAAGACCTTCGTTCCGCCAGACCAGGCCTGAACCGAGGGATCCCAGCTTCTCTTTCAAGCCTGTCTCCCAAGTGCTGGGCAGTGCCTGTTGCTCGAGGCCTGTTGGCCGGGCCTGCTGACGTGCGGTTGCGATCGACTCTGGGAGCTGGATTTCAGCGCCGCTGTTCAGGCTGATGGTGACGGAGCGCCAGCGGCTGAGGGCATTGGCTTGTGTTTCGGCAGGGGCGGGGATCAGATGCTGCAGATCATCGGCCAGAGCCGCAAGCAGCACGGGGCTGAGCAGACCTTCCTCGATCAGGGCGGCAAGTCCCCGCAGGCGCTCCGGGACCTGGGCTGATCTCTGACGCCATCCCCTCGGCAGCATCCAGAGCAGGGGAATCAGCTGGCGGTGGTTGAGATCCTGGAGCAGTTCCCGCAGAAACTGCTCGCGGGGGATTCCCCGGCGCAGACTGCTTTGATCGAGTGCATTCTCGAGGCAGCGGAGCGGAGCAATGTCGCTCTGATCACCCCGCTGGTTCCCCCAGCTGGCGCTCAATGCCAGTGGATCATTGCGCACTATTTCAACGGGTGGGAGTGGGCGTCTGTTCAGTTTCAGCGACGCTCAGACCGGAATGCCGGATCAGGGCCTCGCTGGTGGCAGGTCGGCCCCTGAAGTCTTTGAAGACATCGGCAGGTGGTCTGCTGCCGCCGAGGCTGAGAACAGTGTCACGAAAACGGGCACCGGTCTCTCGAACCCGATCATCATCATCAAGGCCCACATCTTCAAAGGCCGAGAAGGCATCGGCACTGAGGACTTCGGCCCATTTGTAGGAGTAATACCCCGCGGCATAGCCTCCGCAGAAGATATGGCTGAAGGCGCAGAGAAATTGGTCTGCCTCGATCGGCGGGATGATCGTGGTGGTTGCGGCAAGTTCAAGGCGCAGCTGGTTGGGGCTCATGCCCAGCTCAGGGCTCCAGCGGCTGTGGAGCCGAAGGTCTGTGAGGGCGAAATGCACCTGTCGCAGGGTGGCTGAACCCGCCAGAAAGGTGCGGCTGCTGCGCAGTTTCTGAAACTCCTCTTCCGGTAGTGGTGCACCGGTCTGCCAGTGCTTGGCCATGGCCATGATCGTTGGTCGGTGCAGGCACCAGTTCTCCATGAACTGGCTGGGGAGTTCCACGGCATCCCACTCAATGTTGTTGATGCCAGCCGCCTGGGGGTGATTGATGCTGGTGAGCATGTGCTGAAGGCCATGCCCGAATTCGTGGAAGAGGGTTTCCACTTCCTCAAAGCTCATCAGGCTCGGCGTCTGCCCGACCGGTGGGGTCTGATTGCAGATCAGATAGGCCACCGGCAGCACGAGCTGATCGTCAGCGCCTCTGCTGCGCCCAAGGCATTCGTCCATCCAGGCCCCACCTCGCTTGCTGGCGGGCCGGCTGTAGGGGTCAAGGTAGAAGGCCGCTAGGGGGGAGCCATCCCCGTCAAGCACCCTGAAGTAGCGCACATCCTCATGCCAGATCGGTGCTTCGCCATCGGCGGCCTCAATGCGGATGTTGAACAGGCGTGCGCAGAGATTGAACAGGCCATCGAGCACCCGGGGGAGCGGGAACCAGGGGCGCAGGCCTTCCTGATTGAGATCAAAGCGATCCTGACGCAGGCGTTCGGCCCAGAAACTCACATCCCAGGGAGCCAGATCATCGGCAGCCGGATCCCCATTCCTGGCTGCACAGGCCTTGAGTTCAGCCAGGTCCTGTTCAGCTGCTGGATAAGCCGCAGCCCGCAGCTCCTCCAACAGGGTTTCCACGGCCTGAACACTCGCGGCCATCTTGCTGGCCAGGCTGAGCTCCGCCCAGTTGGCATAGCCGAGGCGCCTGGCCTGATCGAGTCGCAGGCTGAGAATCTCCTCGATCAGGGGTTGGTTGTTGAGTTCAGCGGTTGTGGCCCTGCTCACATGGGCTTTGTAAACGGTTTCCCTGAGCTCCCTGCGGCTGGAGTGGGTGATGAAGGGGATGAAGCGGGGCATGTCGAGCCCAAGTCGCCAGGGCCCCTTGTTCGCCGTTGCTTCTTCACCATCGGCATGCTGATCACCCCCATCCCTGGCTGCGGCGGCAAGGGCTTCCAGGGCTCTTGGTGGCAGGCCTTCCACCTGCTCTGGACTGGTGAGCAGCAGGCTCCACTGCTGGGTGGCATCAAGCACATGGTTGCTGAAGCTGGTGGCGAGTTCGGCAAGTCGCTCACTGGCTTTGTTGAATTCCTGCTGAACGGGTCCCTCAAGACCCACTCCCCGCTGTTTCATCGACAGGAGTTCGGTGTCGAGGATCCGGCGCTGGGTCTCATCAAGGGGTTGAGCCGGTTCATCCCTGAGCCTGCAGAGGATCCGGTGCAGGATCTTGCTCTGCCCCACGCGGTTGCCGAAGCGAACCACGTCAGGTTGCTGGGCGGTATGGGCCTGCCGCAGTTCCGCTGAATTGCTGACGGCATTGAGGTGGGAGACCACTCCCCAGCTCCAGCGCAGACGTTCGTCGATCCGATGCAGGGGTGGCATCACCTGCTCCCAGGCGATGGGGTCCCCTGAGGCGAGGATGGCTTCCAGATTCTGTTCGAGGCCATTCAACTGAGTGTTGAGTGCGTCGAGAAGGTTCGGAATCTGGGCTTGAATCTGCTCGGCGTTGATCTCCAGGTACTCGGGAAGTCCATGCCCTTGCAACAGAGCGGGTGCATCTTTGTGGTTCAGCGCAACAGGCATCGATCAGCCAACTGAAAGGTGGGGGCTCAAGGCGATCAGGCTATGGCTGAGGAGACGGTCTGCCAGCGCATTGGTGGAGGCTTCGTAGAGATCGATGGCTGCGCGGGGCCAGACGCCGATCACCAGGGTTGGCACAAGCAGCACCAGGCCGATGCCGAGTTCCCTTGGCTTCATGTCTTCAATCACGGCAAGGGCCGGGATCCTCGGTCCGAAGAAGACCCTTCTGCACATGGAGAGCAGGTAGATGGGGGTGAGGACCAGGCCGATGGCGGCCAGAACGATGGTGATCGCTCGGAAGACAAGGGTGAAGCTTTCCTGACTGGTGATGCCCAGGAAGATGGTGATTTCACTGATGAAGCCGCTCATCCCAGGCAGGGCCAGGGAGGCCAGGGAACTGGCCAGGAAGAAGGCGAAGGTGATCGGCAGCACCTTGGCCAGACCTCCCATGTTGGGAATCGAGAGGGTTCTGGTTCTTTCGTAGAAGGTTCCTGTCACGAAGAACAAGGCTGCGGCAATCAGGCCATGGCTGATCATCTGCAGCATGGCGCCGCTGATGCCGAGGGCATCAATGGCACCGATGCCGACGAGCACAAAGCCCATGTGACTGACTGAGCTGCAGGCGATTCGCCGCTTGACATTGTCCTGGGCGAGGGCGTTGAGGGCGCCATAGATGATGTTGACGATGCCGAGAATGATCAGAGCAGGTGCAAGCTGCAGATGGGCATCAGGCAGCATCTGCACGTTGAATCTCAACAGTGCGTAGCCACCCATCTTGAGCAGCACACCGGCCAGCAGCATCGAGATCGGTGCATTGGCTTCGCCATGGGCATCGGGTAGCCAGGTGTGGAGCGGAAAGATCGGCAGCTTGACGCCGAAACCCACCAGAAAGCCCAGGTAGCAGAGGAGTCCGAAGCTGCCTGGTTTGGTGAGGGCCGCCATCTCGCTCATGTTGAGGGTGAACTGATCCCCGGAGAGGGCGATGGCGAGGCCACTGATCAGGATCAGCAGTGATGCGAGGGCGGTGTAGAGGATGAATTTGGTGGCCGCATATTGACGGTTGGTCCCGCCCCAGATGGCGATCAGCAGATACACCGGCACGAGCTCCAGCTCCCAGGCCAGGAAGAAGAGCAGAAAATCCTGGGAGAGAAAGACCAGTCCCTGGGCTGAGGCCTGTACCAGCAGCAGGCCGAAATAGAGCCGGGATTTTCTTTCAATGTTCCAGCTGGCTGCGACCGAAAGCAGGGTGATCAATCCACTGAGCACCACCAGTGGTGCCGAGAGTCCATCCACCCCAAGGGACCATTCCAGGCCGATGAAAGGAATCCAGCTGAATCTTTCGACCAGTTGCAGCCCACTGATCTGATTGTCAAAGACCCTGCTGAAGGCCACCAGCATCAGGGCGAAATCAGCGCTCAGCAGCACCAGGGCGAGGTTGCGCGGAGCTTTTGAGGTGCTCTTCTCGCCACCGGGCATCAGTGGCATGAGCAGGGCTCCCACTACTGGCAGCAGCACGATCAGGGAAAGCCAGGGGAAGTCAGCCTGGGACGCAGCCGTGAGCGGCAGGTTGGCCTCCATGATGCAGAAATAGTTGTGAATGAACTTATCAGCCCAAAGGGGTCGGGTAGGTAGAACTACCCATCAATTTGCGGTTGCCACTGGCTTCCTTGTGTCTGGATATCGAGAACAGGGGCTCGGCTGGCCACGCCTTCCGCTTCCCAGGCCTTGACCATGGCCTGACTGATCTGTGGGCCATGGGCCTCATCGCAGAGTGCCAGCACGCTTGGTCCGGCCCCACTGATGGCGCAGCCCCAGGCCCCGGCATTTATGGCCGCTTCACGCACTTCTGGGCCACCTCGGATCAGCGGCCAGCGATAGGGCTCATGCAGTCGATCGTGCATGCCGTCGGAAATCAGGTCGCCATTGCCGGTGCGAAGACCCTGTAGCAGCAGGGTCAGGGCGCCAAGATTCACCACCGCGTCACTGACCGGAATGGCTTTCGGCATTGCCCGTCGCGCTTCGCTGGTACTCAGGCGAATCGAGGGGATCGCCACCACCGCCTTGACGGAACTCATCCATTCACAGCGCACCACCCGCCAGCGTTGTGATGCGGCCTTTGCTGTCATGCACAGGCCGCCGAGCAGGGAGGGAACGACATTGTCTGGATGGCCTTCGATATCGATGGCCAGTTCGAGCAATTTTTCTTTGGAGAGAGGTTCCCCCACCAGGGCATTGGCACCGATCAACCCCGCCACGATTGCGGTGGCACTGCTGCCGAGCCCCCGAGCCGGCGGCACCGCCAGGCGCACCCTGGCTTCAAGGGCCACGGGCTCAAGCCCGGCGGCTCTCCAGACCCGCTGCGCAGCTCTGTAAACAAGATTGTCGGGGCCACCACGCAGATGGCTGCCTTCGCTGCCTTCAATGATCAGCTCGAAGCGTTCCCCATCTCCTTCGATCCGCCGCATCACGAAACGGTTGTTGAGATCCAGCGCCGCACCGAGGCAATCGAAGCCAGGACCAAGGTTGGCCGTGGTCGCTGGGACGTCCACCACCACTGTCTGGCCGATCCGTGGCTGCGACATCCCTGCTGATCTACTCAAGCCAGTGTCCCACCTGACTCAGCAAGCATGCGAGCTCGACAGGCTGCGCTGAACAGGCCCACCCCCGGGTCAATCACCGCCCGGACCGGCAGCTGTTCGAGCAATGGCCTGAATCTTCCCTTGTTGAGCAGTGCTTCAAGAAACGTCCTGGAACGCAGGCCCGCCAACTGTTTGGCTGCCGTGCCGCCGCCGATCCAGAGCCCGCCGGTGCAGAGTTCCTGGATGGCCAGATCACCGGCTATGGAGCCATAGGCACTCAGCCAAAGCTGCAGGGCTTCCTGCATCAAAGGGTCACCATCCGCCGCCGCCTGGCTTGCCAGGGCCGGCAGGTCAGGGCGGTCTGCTGTATCGGCTGGCTGATGCCGCCAGGCATGGGCCTGAGTGCAAAGCGGATGGTCTCTGGCATCGTCAAGCTGCAGGCGCCAGTCGGCGACGTGTCCTAGGCCTGTGCCACTGACAATCCGCTCCACCGAGAGCCTGTCGATCTGAAGATCGGCTTTGAGCCATTGGGCAAGCTCCCATTCAGCCGCTGTGCGCGGCGAGAATTCCTGATGCCCACCCTCGCTCGGCATCGCCATCAGGCCGCCAGGGGTGGGCACACCCCTGGCGATGCCGAGGCCGGTCCCAGCTCCGAGGATGGCGAGGGGGCCATCGGCAGGGATGCTGCTGCCGCCTTGCTGAAGCACCACCTGCTGATCGTTGCTGAGGTGTTGCAGCCCGTAGATCAGCACGGCGAAATCATTGACAAGCTCAAGCTGCTCCCCGCCGCAGGCCTCAAGCAGTTGCTTTTGATTCAGGCTCAGGCAGAGGTTGGTGATCTGTGCCGTCTCGCCATGAACGGGACCGGCAACCGCAATGCAGCTGTGACTCGGTGGCGCGACATTGGCGGGGCGGTTGTCGAGGAAGTGCTCAAGCATGGGCTCCATTTCTGCCCATTGCGCAGAGCTGTAGCGATGTTGATGCAGCTTGCGCAGCTGCAGGCCATCCCAGCTGAACAGACCAAGCAATGTTTTGGTGCCTCCCATATCTCCAGCGAGGAGGCTGATGGAGGCCATGTTGTTGCTGATGCAGTGATGTCAACCTTCAGCCTGCCTATGCAGCCGTGAATCGGCAACTTTGAGCGGCTGATCGATTCAGTCGCAGGGTGCCTCTGCAACCATTCCCTTCTCTGCGATCTGCTCATCCATCAACGAGGTGAAGGCATTCAGAGACATGCTGCCCAGATCTTCTCCGCTCAGGGTGCGAACTGCAACGGTGCCATTCTCCTGTTCCTTGTCGCCGATCACCAGCAGAAAAGGCACCCGTTGAAGGGTCTGCTCGCGAATCTTGAAGCCAACTTTTTCATTTCTGAGATCCACCTCGGCGCGATAACCAGCCTTGCTCAAATGATCATGAATCTCCATGCAGGTTGAGGCGTGACGATCGGTGATTCCCATCACAACCACCTGAACAGGGGCAAGCCAGACGGGAAAACGGCCGGCGTAGTGCTCAATCAGGATGCCGATGAAACGCTCGAAGGAGCCAAGAATCGCTCGATGAAGCATCACCGGCGTTCGGCGCTGGCTGTCTTCGGCGATATAGGAGGCCTTAAGGCGTTCCGGCATCGAGAAATCAACCTGAATGGTTCCGCACTGCCAGATTCTTCCCAGGCAATCCTTGAGGGAAAATTCAATTTTTGGTCCATAGAAGGCTCCCTCTCCGGGTAATAGTTCCCAGTCAAGTTGTTTGGCATCAAGGGCATCTTCAAGGGCTTTCTCGGATTTGTCCCAGATCTCGTCGCTGCCGACGCGTTGCGGAGGCCGGGTTGAAAGCTTGATTTGAATCGAGTTGAACCCAAATGATCTGTAGACCTCGAAGACAAGATCAATGAACTGGGAAACTTCAGATTGAATCTGAGATTCAGTGCAGAAGATATGAGCATCATCCTGAATGAAATTACGCACACGCATCAGCCCATGCAGTGCACCTGAAGGCTCATTGCGATGACAGGACCCGAATTCAGCCAGCCTGATCGGCAGGTCCCGATAACTTTTCAGCCCCTGGTTGTAAACCTGCACGTGGCAGGGACAATTCATCGGCTTGATCGCATATTCACGGTTTTCTGAGGATGTTGTGAACATGTCATCCTTGAATTTCGCCCAATGCCCTGATTGCTCCCAGAGGCTGCGATCCACAACCTGGGGCGTGCGGATCTCCTCGTATCCACAGCGTTGCAGCAGCTCGCGGATATAGGTCTGCAGCACCTGATAGATCGCCCAGCCCCTTGGATGCCAGAAGACCATCCCCGGTGCATTGTCCTGGGTGTGGAAGAGGGATTGCTGCTTGGCGATCTTTCTGTGATCCCGCTTCTCCGCCTCCTCAATGCGTTTGATGTAGGCCTTGAGTTCTTTGCTGCCTGCCCAGGCGGTGCCATAGATCCGCTGCAGCATTTCATTGTTGGAATCCCCGCGCCAGTAGGCACCTGAGACCCGCATTAATTTGAACGAGCGCAGATGTTTTGTATTCGGCACGTGGGGCCCGCGGCACATATCTGTGTATTCCTGATGGTGATAGAGCTTGATGATTTCATTGTCAGGAATTTCGCTGACAATCTGAACCTTATAGGGCTCTTCCCGGTCGATGAATGTCTGATGTGCCTTCTGCTTGTCAACCACTTCCACCACAACATCGTAATTGAGTTTGATCAACTCTTCCATTCTCGTTTCGATCGCTTTCAGGTCCTCCGGAGTGAAGGGTCGCTCATAGGAGATGTCGTAATAAAACCCATCTTCAATCACAGGGCCGATCGCCATTTTGGCTTCGGGGTAAAGCTGCTTCACCGCATGGCCAACAAGGTGGGCACATGAGTGCCTGATGATCTCCAGCCCTGCCGGATCCTTGCTTGTGATGATGCTTAGATCAGCATCATCGTTGATTAACATGCAGGTATCAAGGAGTTCTCCATTGACTCTTCCTGCCACGGCTGCTTTTGCCAGCCCTGTGCCAATGCTTTCAGCAACCTGCATGATGCTCACAGGCTGTTCAAAAAGCTTCTGAGTGCCGTCGGGAAGGTTGATGGCTGGCATGAAAGGATTTCGCTTGTGTGATTCAATCTCTTGGCCTGGATCTTCAGTTCTGCTATTCAGAAATGAATGGTTCTTGGCCTTTTCATTGCTGAATGACTTGCTGGATGATCGGTTGTGCTGAAAGCTGCTGTGTGCTGACAGGCGCTGAGCGGTTAAGTCGTGGTTGCTTCGTTCATTGTTGATAATGCTTTGATGTTGATAAAATTTTTAAGTTGATAGAGTTTTGGCGTTGATAAGGTTTTGGAGTTGATAGAGTTTTGATGTTGATAAGGCTTTGTGGAGTTGATCAGGTTCTCGCATTGATAAAGTTTGAATATTCTCCTTTAAGCGGATCAACATACCATTCAGTGCGCATTCACAGATCCATGCAAACCAGTGATCTTTTTGGACAGCCCAATCCCTCCAGCCAGCGCCTGCTCCGCCTATACGACGGCCCGGCGATGACTCTCGGCGCGGCCCCTGGTGAGGCCCCCGCGAGAGTGAGGCTGAGGGGATGAGTTCTTGCGCGGGGTCTCAGCGGGGCCTGGGCTGGGCAGCCCTTGGCCTGCTGGTCATGCTTGCTGTCAAGGCCAGTGGCCTTGACTTACCCCTGCCGGGATGTCCGCTGCGGGCGTTGACAGGTCTCCCCTGCCCCACCTGCTTCCTGACCCGTTCGATGTTGGCAGCCCTGCGAGGCGATCTGGCTGGAGCTCTGGAGCTGCATCTGTTCGGGCCACCGCTGCTGCTCGCACTGGCCTGGTTGGGCTGGCATCAGGGCGTGAGGGGCAGGCCCCTGCCAGGGGTGCTTGTGCAGGGCAAGGGGCTGCTGTTTGCGGGGCTGATGCTGTTTGGCTATTGGCTGATTCGCCTGGTGCACTGGTCTGTACTGGGGGAGCTGCCCGCCTGAGGCGCGCATGAGGCCCCTCAGGCCCCTTGGCGCAGTTGCTGCAGGTTGTTCAGATAGAAGCCGGCCAGCTCTGCGTGACTCTTCACCGGTTGGCCATAGGCGCTTGATCCAGACCTGGTGGGGAAGGATGCCCATTCCGGTGCCAGGCGATCCATGGCCGAGGCTGTGAGCCCATTGGCGTCGATCTCACCCAGGGCACCGCGCTTCTTGACCAGGTGCAGGGCCGCCTGGTCCTGATGTCTGGGCTCGAAGCTCGGCAGCTTCAGTTCGCTGGCAACGCTGCTCCAGGTGGCCGGCATGAACTGGTAAGCCCCAGCGGCGGCGCTGCTGTAGCGCCTCACCACAATGCGCTCCGGATGCCAGGAGAGGTCTTTGAACATGCCCCCTCCGTAGAGGGTCCGATAGCCGAGGTCCTTGCCCTCCTTCCAGGTGCCCTCCGCGAAGCGGATGGTGTTGAGCAGAGCCCGCCGTTCCGGCGTCATCAGATAGTGACCTGCTTCTTTCTCCTTGGCTGCTGTTGGCGCAGCCTTCTCGAGGCTGGCTTTGGCCTGCAGAAGCATTTCGCTGCGCTCAGCCTGGGAGCGCTGCCCCATGCCCAGCAGCAGGGAGAGTGCGATCAGGCCCGCCAGGCTGGAGAACCAGGTTCTGCGGTTCATCTGAACCGTTTTGCTGACCTGGCCAACGAAGAAAGGCAAACCCAATCAAGACAAAGGAGCAGCCAACCTGCTCAATGATCAGGTCTTATGGCGAGGCTTTGTTGAGAGGTGTTGACGGCAGCTTCTGAGTGTGCATATGCGTGCTAGCAGCAGTATCAGTCGATGGCGGGACTGCCAAGACTGGAGCAGGGCGCTGGCGCTGTTGGGCTGGGGGCGAGGGCTGGGGGTGAGGGCTGCGGACTGGAATGAGCGACCGTCGGAATGATAAGCAAGACCTGTTGATCCATGTGCTGTTGATTAGCAGGGCTTTTGTCTTGATTTCTGCTCAGTCGCTGCTCAGAAAGCCCAGGGCGCGGCGAACCCG
>DASCPR010000314.1:0-4517 GCA_036012625.1 Prochlorococcaceae cyanobacterium Fu_MAG_50 | reverse complement strand
TGTGAGTCGGGAGGGCCTGCAGATCAGGGCCTGCGCCCTTGGCAACAGTGCCGGCAGACTCGGTGCTGCCCGTCTTGCCCTTGAGCGGCTTGCCCCAGAACACCCCTGAGGCTCGATGATGTGCTGCAAGCTGAGCCGTTGAGATGACATCGCTTTCTGCTGTCCCCGAGCCATCGCCTGAGCTGCTTCAACGGGCGATGCAGGTGCGGCATGGGGCGATTGATCTCGGCCAGGCCACGGATCCCCAGCGCCGGCAGGCCCTGCTGGCCATGGCCGCAGCCCTTGCGGGGGATGCCGAAGCAATTGTGGCGGCAAATGCGGAGGATCTTGAGAGGGCAGACAGGGAAGGTCTGGCGGCCGCCCTGCTGGCCAGGTTGAAGCTCGATCGAGCCAAACTCGAGGCGGCCATCGAGGGTGTGCGTCAGTTGGCTCGGCTGCCGGATCCCCTTGGACAGCGCCAGTTGCACCGTGAACTGGATCAGGATCTTGTGCTCGAACGTATTTCCGTGCCCCTCGGGGTGCTTGGCGTGATCTTTGAGGCCCGTCCTGATGCGGTGATCCAGATCGCCTCCCTGGCGATCC
This sequence comes from Prochlorococcaceae cyanobacterium Fu_MAG_50, assembly GCA_036012625.1. Classification (GTDB taxonomy): domain Bacteria; phylum Cyanobacteriota; class Cyanobacteriia; order PCC-6307; family Cyanobiaceae; genus DASCPR01. Next base: position 3,935 of record DASCPR010000314.1, on the reverse strand, counting down.
GCTCAGGCAATGGAGCCATGCTCAAGGGCGGCAGTGAAGCGGCACGCACCAATGAGGCGATCATGACGTCTCTGCAGGCTGGTCTTGCTGATTCTGAAATCGCCCCTGAGGCCCTGGCACTGCTCACCACCCGTCAGCAGAGCCTGGCGCTGTTGCGTCTCGATGGTCTGGTCGATCTGATCATTCCCCGCGGCAGCAACCAGCTGGTGCGCTTCATTCAGGACAACACGAGGATTCCTGTCCTGGGCCATGCCGATGGCGTCTGCCACCTCTACATCGATGGGGCTGCGGATGTGAGCCAGGCGGTGCGGATTGCCATCGACAGCAAGACCCAGTACCCGGCGGCTTGCAACGCGATCGAAACCCTGCTGGTCCATCAGTCGATTGCGGCTGCCTTCTTTGCCGAGGCGATTCCGGCTTTCCGTGCTGCCGCTGTGGAGCTCAGGGGGGATGAACTCAGTCGCAGTTTCGGTGTTGAAGCCACCGCCACAGAGGCTGACTGGGATGAGGAGTATCTGGATCTGATCCTGGCTGTGGGGGTGGTGGCTGACCTGGATCAGGCGCTGGAGCACATCCGGCGGCATGGATCAAGGCATACAGAAGCCATTGTCACCACTGACCAAAAGACGGCTGAACGATTCCTGCGGGCCGTGGACAGTGCCGGTGTTTATCACAACTGTTCAACCCGCTTTGCGGATGGATTCAGATATGGCTTCGGTGCTGAGGTGGGCATCAGCACCCAGACGCTTCCTCCGAGGGGGCCGGTGGGCCTTGAAGGCCTCGTCACCTATCGCTACCTCCTCAGGGGTGATGGCCAGATCGCGGCAGATTTCAGTTCCGGCCGCCGCAGCTTTAGCCATCGGGACCTACCCCTGTGAACGCCCCTTTGAACGCCCCTGTGAACGAGCCTTTTCCGCCTGGAGCGCTTCCCCACGCAGGCCTTCCCCAAGCAGGCCTTCCCGATGGAGCCGTGCACGTCAATGACCTGAGGCTTTGGGCCCATGTCGGTGTGCTTGAGCATGAACGCCTTGAAGGCCAGTGGTTCAGTGTGGATTTCAGTCTCTGGCTCGATCTCTCTGCTGCGGCCTGTGCTGACGATCTCAGTGCATCTGCGGATTACAGCCTGGCGATCAAGGCCTTCCAGCGGTGTGCTTTTGAGTTGAACTGCCTCACGATTGAACATTTCAGCGAGCGTCTGCTCGTTGTGCTCGAAGAGCTCTATGGCTCAGTGCCGATGCGTGTGCTGCTGCGCAAATGTTCCGCACCGGTTCCAGGATTTGTTGGCAGTGTGGCGGTTGAGAGGTGTCGCCACTGGCCGACGGCCTGATCTTCGCAAGTGCAGTTCATGGTTTCGGCTCCGATCACTTCAGGCATGCCCAGCCAGCGTCCGCTTGTGCTCGTTCATGGGTTGTGGGATACACCAAGGTTGTTTGACCGTCTGGTCCGACAGCTGCAAGAGCATCAGGTGCCGCTGTTGGTTCCCCATCTGCCCCATCGCTTGGGCGCCGTGTCACTGACCACGCTTGCGGAGGATCTCGGTCAGTGCATCGATGCTCAATGGGGGCCTGATCTTGAAATCGATCTGCTGGGATTCTCCATGGGTGGACTGATCTCACGGATCTGGCTGCAGCAGCAGCAGGGAGCCAGGCGCACCGCTCGCTTCCTCAGTGTGGGAAGCCCTCAGCAGGGGACGATCACCGCCCAGTGGGTCCCCCACTGGTTGTTTGCCGGGATCGCCGAGATGAAGAGAGGCAGCCCTCTGCTGCGCGCACTGAATGCAGACGTCTCGGCTCTGAACAGGGTGGATTGCGTCAGTTACTTCTGCCGCTGGGATCTGATGGTGGTGCCCGGTTGGCAGGCGGTGCTGCCCGTGGGGCCGAAACAGGCGCTTCCGGTTCTGACTCACCAACAGCTGATGTCGCACCCGAGGGCCCTGAGCGTATTAATTACAAAGCTTCTCACTAGATGACTTGCGTCTCTGGGTAACAGCCACACACTTGGATGAATGCCATTGCATCATCTTCAGATGTGTTTTTCAGCATCAGCGAGTTTCACCGCTGCAGCGGTTCTGATTCCCTTAGGGCTTTACAGCACCCATATCGCACGTACCAATGAAGCCCTGGCGGCAAAGGATCCAGACAAGCGGATGCGTCGCGGCTACGTGCCCCTGGCCCTGGTGCCGATGTTCTTCGGAATTCAGCAGCTGTTTGAGGGATTGGTCTGGACAGGCATTGATTATGGTCAGGCAGGAGCGGCACTCCAGCCCCTCACCACGATCAGTTCAGTTGGTTTTCTGTTCTTTGCCTACTGCTTCTGGATGTTATGGATCCCATGGTGCGCCTATTCAATTGCCAGGGAAAATGAATCTAGAGCCCTGGCTGGACGCCTTCAGAAAGTTTGGTGGGTGGCCTCTGTCCTCGGTGTGGGATTTATCCTGCCGATTCTGTTTAATCCGCCAACTGTTCAACCAGCCCTGCATGGAAGATTGCTTTACAATCTCAGTGAGCTAGGGCTATGGCATAACTTTGTGAATACTGAGCCCCTTGGTGAGTTGATCTATTGGGCTTTCATTGTTCTTCCCTTGGTTTTCCTCAGTGATAAGGCTGTTCGTTTGTTTGGTGTCTTGATCTTTGTTTCGATACTGCTTACCTGGATTACTTATGCGGCCACATTCAATTCCGTTTGGTGCTTCTACTGCGCAGTGCTTTCGATCATGGTGATCTGGATCGTCAATCGTCAGGAGATGCGACATGCCTGATGCTTTGCTCGGTGGCCTGGGTGATCAGCTCATGGCCATGGGGGAAACTCTGCTCAGGATGGACATAGGGGTTGGCCTGCTGATAGCAGTGGGCATCTCCATGTCTGCCTCCCATCTTTTTTCTCTGTTTGCCAATCGTCTGCGGCCGTCTCAGATCGCAGCACATATGGTGATTGATGCCCTTGGGCTCAGCCTGGCTTTTCTGATCGCAATCCTCTTGCATTGTCTGATGTTGACATTGCTTGAATCAAAGGCTGTTCAGCCGATCGCCTATGCCAATGGGATGGGGATTGCACTCTGGCCAGGCCTTTTTTATGTGCTTGTTGGTGCCCCTTATATCAGTGATCTGATCGCTGTGATTCTACTTGGCTGGATTCATCTCAACATGCTGGTCTTGCTTCATGCTCGCTATGGCATTCCATTCGAAAAGGGGCTGTTGGTGGCGACGCCAGGATTCATTGTCGCGTTGGTTTTGATCGCGTTTTTATTCGCCCAGCGATGGCGATCAAGTTATATCCAACTTTCACGCGAGATTTCGGTTATCTCCTGAAGCATGAACAAACTCCTTTGGCAGCATTTGCATGTCCCGTTCTTCTGTCCATAATCATCGTGCCCATCTGCGCCTGAGCCGGAAGTTTTTTCTTGTTGTTATTGGCTTCGGGATCCTCTGCTCTTTATTCTGCATCGTTGCGATCCGTCGTGATGCTCATGCCTTTTTAACTGCAGCGGTGCTTCGAGAGTGGATCCTGATCAGCACAGTTCTGATTGTGATCGGGATCGCGATGGCGGGGATGTATTCAGTGATGGTGGATTTTGTGTTCTGGGAGGGTTGGTTGAAGGGCTTGCCTGATCCAAGAAAACTCTTCTCTGAAACTCAGCACAAGCCACCTGAGCATCACACCTATGTTGTTTACCTTGATGGTATTCATCAGACTGAACAGGATCATCCTCCACGTGTCAGTCAATTTCTTGCCCTGCTTGAGAAACAGATTGAGCAGGGTTATCTGCTTGTACGTGGTATCGAGGCTTACACCATCACGCCGGTTTCCCTGAGTTCAGATAGGTATTCCCAGTGGTTCTGGCAACGTTTATTCGCTCTTCAGGAGCATCACCCCAATGGTTTTGTTCGTTTCCTCTGCTCCCTCTGTGTGCAGGTGAACAATGTCATCAAGGTTGG
>DASCPR010000313.1:0-15732 GCA_036012625.1 Prochlorococcaceae cyanobacterium Fu_MAG_50 | reverse complement strand
AACAGCGAATGCTGGGTCTGGATTCTTGCTAACTCTGAAAGGTCGCTTGCAAAAGAACGTGACCTTTTCAGGAACACTTGAAGAACTCAAAGCACTTGTCAGTTCCTTAAACGTGCCATGCCACTGGGAACATATGGGTTCTTTTGAATTGGCTGTCTTTGATGACGGCGTAAGCAATCTGAAGCTGAATTGGTGGCCGGCTACTGGAGAACTTCAGTTGGTGGGTGATCCGGAGCAGCGCACCCCCCTGTTGCAAGAGCTTGAATCCGCCCTTGCCCGAACAACATCAACGGGAAATCAGGCGTGAGGCCATAGAGGCCGCCTACCAGGGCTTGCTTGCAAGTTCTTTGCCTGCCAGGGCTTGGGCTTTCCAGAAGGATCAGCAAACCTGCAGCTGCCATGGCCGGGCTTCATGCTGGAGTTGACTGAATACCACTGGTTTTGACCATTACTGCGCCATGACAACCCTCTGGGTGGTGAAGGTGGGCACAAGCCTGCTCAGAGGTGGGGACGATCGATCCACGGCCAATGTCATTGATGCTTATGGGGGCTGCCTGGCCAGAGCCCTCGATCGTGGCGACCGCATCGTTCTGGTAACCAGCGGCGCCGTCGGCCTGGGCTGCCATCGCCTCGGCCTCAACAGTCGACCTGATGATGTTGTTTCCCTGCAGGCTGTGGCTGCCATCGGCCAGGGGCACCTGATGGCCCTTTACGACGCCGCCATGAGCCGACATGGCCACACCGTTGCCCAGGTTCTGCTGACGCGATCCGATCTTGACTCACGCGTCCGCTATCACAACGCTTCCAACACCTTGAGGCGCCTGCTCGACCTGGGAGTAATTCCCGTGGTGAATGAGAACGACACCCTCTCGCCGGCGGAATTGCGCTACGGCGACAACGACACCCTCTCGGCCCTGGTGGCCTCAGCGGTGGAAGCTGATCAGTTGATCCTGCTTACGGATGTGGATCACCTCTATTCCGCTGACCCTCGCAAACATGGTTCGGCGGAGCCGATCACGGATGTGCACCATCCACGGGAGCTTGCAGCCCTGCAGGAAGCCGCAGGTGACGGTGGCCGCTGGGGCACTGGCGGGATGACCACCAAGCTTGCTGCCGCGAGGATCGCCACCAGCTCAGGCATCACGGTCCATCTGGCCGATGGCAGAAAAGCCGAACTGCTCGAGGCGTTGTTGTGCGGTGGACGAGGTGGAACGGTGTTTCATCCCAACCCCCAACCCATTGGCAACCGCCGCAGCTGGCTCGCCCATGCCCTCAGACCCGAAGGCAGCCTGGTGATTGATACAGGGGCCCGTGAGGCCCTTCAACACCGTGGTGCCTCACTGTTGCTTGTTGGAGTCAAGGGTGTTGAAGGCAGATTCGAAGCCAATCAACCGGTGAGACTGATCAGCAGCAGCGGCCAGGAGCTGGGCCAGGGACTCAGCTCCCTGAGCAGCGAAACCCTGCGAGAGAAACTTGCCAATCCAGCCCCTGGAGAACGTTCACCTGTCGTGGTGCATCGTGATCTGCTCGTACTCAGTGACAGGCACCTGAACTGAAGCCTGAATCACTCCTACGATCGGTCCGCCGATCCCTGCCACCATGCGCTTCAGCCAGTTGATCGAGGCCCTGCAGAACGGCAACGCCGAGCTACAGGCCCACAGGCTTGGCGACGATCCTGAGCTGATCGGTGCTGCCTCTCTTGAACAGGCCGGCTTCAATCAGCTCAGCTTTCTGGAAAAAGGCAACGCCCTGGAGAGCCAGCTGATCAGCAGTAGTGCCGGTGCTGTATTGCTTCCAGCCCAGGCTGAGCTGCAGGCCATCGCCGAAGAACGTGGCATCGCCTGGGCCGTATTGCAGGATCCCCGCCTCGCCTTTGCCGAAGCCCTCAATCTGCTTCACCCCCAGCCCCGCCCCCTTGCCGGGATCCATCCCTCGGCAGTGATCGGTGATCGGGTTGAACTGGCTGCCGGCATCTCGATCGGGGCAAGGGTCTGCATTGCTGATGACTGCCGGATCGGCAGCTATTGCGTCATCCATCCCGGCGTTGTGATCTACAGCGATGTGGTGATTGGCGAAGGCTGCGAATTGCATGCCAATGCCGTGATCCATCCCGGATCAAGACTCGGGCATCGCTGCGTTGTGAACTCCAATGCAGTGCTGGGTTCAGAGGGCTTCGGCTTCGTTCCCACGGCAAAGGGCTGGCAGAAAATGCCCCAAACAGGTCAGGTGATTCTTGAAGACGATGTAGAGGTGGGTTGCGGAACCACCATCGATCGCCCCTCCGTCGGCGAGACGCGCATCGGCAGCGGCACCAAGATCGACAATCTGGTCCAGATCGGCCATGGGGTGATCACCGGCCGCGGCTGCGCCCTTGCATCCCAGGTAGGCATCGCCGGTGGTGCACGCCTCGGAGATGGTGTGATTCTCGCCGGACAGGTCGGCGTCGCCAATCGCTCCGTCATCGGTGATCGCGCCATCGCCAGCTCAAAAAGCGGCATCCATGGAGAGGTGGCTGCTGGGGAGGTGGTGAGCGGCTATCCAGCCATCCCCAACCGCCTCTGGCTGCGCTGTTCGGCCGCCTTCAGCAAATTGCCAGAAATGGCAAAATCACTACGGGAGCTGAGAAGGGAGCTGTCTCAGTAATCTCTTGATTCTGACGAACTGGAAGCTCTTCATGCGCCAGCACCGCATTGTTCTGCTGCCAGGTGATGGCATCGGACCTGAAATCACCGCCGTCGCCAGGCAACTGCTTGAGAAGGTCAGCTCCGATCATGGTTTCGAGCTGATTTTTGAACAGCAGCCCATGGGAGGTGCTGGCATTGATGCCTGTGGAGCTCCCCTGCCTGAATCCACACTCAACGCCTGCAAATCCGCCGATGCTGTATTGCTGGCGGCCATCGGCAGCCCCCGTTTTGACACCCTGCCCAGGGAGCAGCGTCCTGAAACAGGACTACTGGCGCTGCGCTCTGGCCTGGAGCTGTTCGCCAATCTCAGACCGGTGACCATTCAGCCAGCCCTTGTTGAGGCCAGCTCCCTGCGGCCAGAGGTGATTGAGGGGGTGGATCTGCTCGTGGTTCGGGAACTCACCGGTGGCATCTACTTCGGCCAACCCAAGGGAAGGATCAAGACCGAAAACGAGGAACGGGGCTTCAACACGATGACCTACTCGTCAGGGGAGGTGGATCGCATCGCCAGGGTGGCCTTCCAACTTGCCCGTGAACGTCGTGGTCGCCTCTGCTCTGTGGACAAAGCCAATGTCCTGGATGTGAGTCAACTCTGGCGTGACAGGGTTGACAGCCTGGCCAGGGATTTCACAGACGTGAACGTGAGCCATATGTACGTTGATAACGCTGCGATGCAGCTTGTGCGCGATCCGCGCCAGTTCGATGTGCTGCTCACGGGCAATCTGTTCGGGGACATCCTTAGCGATGAAGCCGCGATGCTCACGGGTTCAATCGGAATGCTGCCGTCTGCATCCCTGGGCAGCGATGGTCCTGGATTGTTCGAACCGGTGCATGGTTCTGCCCCTGACATCGCTGGTCAGGACAAGGCCAATCCCCTGGCGATGGTGCTTTCCGCTGCGATGATGCTGCGCATCGGGCTCAAGGAAGCTGATGCGGCCGCATCCCTTGAGCAGGCTGTAGACATGGTCCTGGAAGCGGGCCTTCGCACCGGTGATCTGATGGCAGAGGGATGCACTCCAGTGGGCTGTGAGGAGATGGGCGAAAAGCTTCTCAACGCCCTCTGATGGTTGATCCGACGTTCGACCTGCCAAACTCTCTTCAACATTCTTGCCAGCCTCGATGTCGAAGCGTCACCCGGTTGTAGCCGTCACAGGTTCCTCAGGAGCCGGAACCAGCACGGTGAAACGCGCCTTCGAACATATCTTCGCCCGTGAAAAAATCACCCCTGCCGTGGTCGAAGGCGACAGCTATCACCGCTTCGAGCGCGCTGAGATGAAGCAGGCCATGGCCGATGCCCTGGCCCAGGGGGAAAACTTCTCTCACTTCGGACCGGAAGCGAACCTGTTCGACAAACTCGGCGAACTCTTCGGGACCTACGGTTCATCGGGAAGTGGGGTAAAGCGCTACTACCTCCATAGTCCAGAGGAAGCTGCAGAGCACAATTCCAGGCTGGGAACAAGCCTGGACCCCGGACAATTCACCCCCTGGGAAGAGATTCCCACAGGCACCGATCTTCTTTTCTATGAAGGTCTCCATGGTGGAGTTGTTGGCGAAGGTTATGACGTTGCCTCCTTGGCTGATCTGCTTGTCGGCGTGGTGCCGATCACAAACCTGGAATGGATTCAGAAGATCCATCGCGATAATGCCGAAAGGGGATATTCCGCTGAAGCGATCGTTGAAACGATCCTGCGCAGGATGCCTGATTACATCAATCACATCTGTCCACAGTTCAGTCGCACAGACATCAATTTCCAGCGGGTGCCCACCGTTGACACCTCCAACCCATTCATCTGTAGGAATATCCCTACTCCCGACGAGAGCTTTGTAATCATCCACTTCCGCAAAGGGGCCCGTGAAAAGTGGGGTATCGACTTCACCTATCTACTGGGGATGATCAACGATTCGTTCATGTCGAGCCCAACCAGCATCGTTGTCAATGGTGGCAAGATGGGTTTTGCAATGGAATTGATCCTCACACCGATCATTCATCGGATGATTGAAGAAAAGCGAAAAGCATCTTAAAGCCAACCAATAAACTTACAGGAATAGGGATTAGTCTGGGCCTACCTGAGCAATCAGCTGGGCCTATTTCCCTTACATCCCCCCCCTCCTTCCTGATCCCTGGAGCTGCGGCTGCATCACCTGCATCACCACGCTGGGACAGAGTTGACAGCAGCAAGCTGATAGATCAGGGACGCAAAATTTATTTCACCTACCTCGCAGATGGCTCTGCAATTCACGAGCCCTATGGAGTAGTGCTGCACAAACGTTCAGGAGATGGACGTGTCGTATTCGAGCAGCCTGCACTGCTCCCTGATGAATATTTTCTCAGCCTTGAGCTGCTTCGAGGCAAAATCCTCCGCAACAGACAGCAGCGGGTCCGCAACCGGACAATGTCTTGACCCAGCTGTCGGACCTGATCTGGCTTGCGATCGCAGGAGCTTGCTTCGGCAGCTTCTGCAATGTGGTGGTCTGGCGGCTGCCAAGAGCTGAATCACTGATCTGGCCAGGCAGTCATTGCACCCGATGTGGCAGCAACGTTCGCTGGCACGACAACCTGCCTTTACTGGGCTGGCTGCTGCTTGCAGGTCGTTGTCGTGATTGTCGACAACCCATTTCAGCTCGCTATCCGAGCGTAGAAGCACTGAGTGCTGGCCTCTGGGTCTCAGCCGCTGTTGCTGCAACTGCTGGACTCACGGCACTACCTACTCTGTTCAGGATTGCAGCGGGGGTTGTGCTGGTGAGCATTCTGCTGCCGCTGGTGCTGATCGATCTCGATCACATGTGGCTGCCAGAACCGATCTGTCGTCTCGGACTCCTGCTTGGTCTGAGCTTCACAACAGCAGCAGCCTTGCTGCTCGGCTGGGATCCAGGCGCTGCCTTGCTGCTCAACCATCTGATTGGAGCAGCAGCAGCCCTGTTGATCCTCGAGTGGTTGAGTGCCCTGGCGGAACGCCTGCTGGGTCAACCTGCGCTTGGGCTCGGTGATGCCAAGCTCGCGGCTCTGGGGGGGTGCTGGCTCGGCCTTGGTGGAATTGGTCTGGCCATGGCCCTGGCTGTTCTGACAGGTGCCCTGTTCGGTCTTGCCGGACGACTGACAGGTCGCTTGCAATCACGGCAGGCCTTCCCCTTCGGCCCATTCATCGCCATCGGGATCTGGGCTGTTTGGCTCTGCGGCAACGACTGGTGGTGGGCTCTCTGGTTGAACTTAACTGGAACCAATTAAACGTCAGCGCTGCCAGACACTTGCCGAGAATTACTGCGAACATCTGCCACAACAAATACCCGCCAGCAATGAATACACAAACACTCGAACATATAATAATCATCGATTATTATGATCTCTGCAATATCCAGCGCTGATGGCAGCTATTGCTACAGATCCAAGCCAGCGATCCCTCAACTCACCACCACATCCCGCGCCGCAAAACCTCGCCCACACAAACGCCAACGCAAGGCTCAGACGCAGAGGCTCAGACGCAGAGGCTCAGACGTAAAGGCTCAGACACAAAACCAAAGAGACAAAACGCCAAGAGCCAGGCAGACATTGCAAGACTAAGCTGGGAATAGTTTGTTTTATTGAAGATGCCTATCTCCTTCCAGGAGCTGATCGCCAAATGGAGTGGTGCAGATAGCCTGGAGCAAGGGAACTCCCAATACACGAGATATAATGTCTTCAGCAAAAGGGGGCAGAAGGCGCTCGAGAGATATCAGAAGGCTGTGGGAATCATGAAAGAATACGACCAAAACCCCGACAACTTTGGCTATCCCTACAGTTGGCTAACACAAGCCTCCATTCACGGCAGTTTCTGGACATCCATTGAACAACTGTTAATGAATGCGGCAGCTCAAGGCAATCAACAAGGATTTGGCAGCAAAAAGCAAATCAAAGCCGGCGACACTGTTATCAATAATTGCACTCATTTCTCAAACCTTTGGCAAGCAGCAAAAGACAATTACATCGCAAACCAGAAGGCAGAAGGCAGCGAGCCTACCTGGTCAGAAAACATCCCAGACAACATAACAATTAACTTTCTATCATGGCATCGACTATACCTGTCTAATCATGAAAAAGTTGTCCGCCAGGTACTAAAAGACAACAATATCAATGGCTGGAAAAAATGGGCATTACCATACTGGGAATACACTGCATCCGGACAAGACAAGGCACCAGAAATTTTCACCGAGAAAACACTGGGCAACGGTTCAATTGTCAATCCTCTTTTCGAAGAGAGTCGTAGCGTTCGCATCAATCAAGGCGAAGGCATCAGCGAGATGCTTCAACCTCGAAGCACCATGGGATTGGCCACAGAGCTCTCCGAAGGTGAGGCAATTTCTATTTTTAAATTTCAAAAGCGTGGCGTAGAGAAAGCTCTTGATCAAACAATTTTTTCTGCATTCTCAACCTATAACGAGCAGAACCCCCATAACAATATGCATGATGCATTGGGAGGCATTGCCGACTATCAACAGCAAACTGAATACCTGTGGGAAAAGACAAGTGAATACGGCTGGCAAGATAATGTTCAACTATGGGATTACGACCCATTCGCCATCGACAAAGGCCTTCCCGGAGCCAGAGAAAATTATCCAGATATTTTTGGACCCAAACCAACTATGGGTCCAGGTTTAATGGGCTTTGTTCCTGCCGCTGCACGAGATCCGATTTTCTGGGTTCACCATGCCTACATTGATAAAATCTGGAGCCACTGGAATGCCTCCTCAAACGCTGCCTACCTTCAGGAAGCATCCTTAGAGCAAAACCCCTGGAATTATGTCTTCTACGAACCAGGCAAAAATGGGAAACCGAAGAAGAATGTAATTTCAAAGTGGGGAACAAATAGTGCAGAAGTGATTTCCGAGACCTATTACCCGAACTACGTATATGACAACCTAAGCATCAATGAAGGCAAGAGCCATGGCAGCCCGAATCCAGCCCTTGCAGTTCTGGATTCACCCGATTACATGCCTGTGATCAATACTCAAGTTGTAGACCAGAGCATTAAACGAATGGCCTACGGAGCCCTTGCGCTTGACATTCCATTCAACGCCAAAAATATTCTCTCCCTGGAGAAACAAGAATTTTCGATCATTATGGATATTGAATACACATGCCCGATGAATGCATCCCAGGACATTGGCATGCTCGTCGGCGGGAAACAGTTCTTCAGGCTCAACAAACAAAGCCTCAAGGGCTTCTGGAACAGCTGGGACCAAGATCATCAGACATTTACAGATCCCAGCTTTGGTTCTATTTTCGACAAGCGAGGTGGAACCTTCAATCCTCAAAATATTGAAAATTTAAACGTGGGAGGCATAAATCTGCTACCGATGGCCGCAAAAACAACCTCCAACATGGAAGGATCAGCCATGGGAATGGCTGAGATGCCAATGACAAGCCAATTGACAATCGACCTTTCAGATCTGGTCAGTCGCCAGCAGCAATTCAATCTGACAAGCAATAAAACCAAGCTTGCTTTATTCGTCACTGCCGACAAGAACAATGAAGCCAACACAAAAACAACGATCGACAAAATTACATACCGGCTTCATCGTCCAACCTCCAAACCAGGCAAAGAAGGTAACTTCACTGATTTTGACACTGCTGCATTTCTTGCCGACAACCCCGACCTTCTGACCAATCGGAAGGTCCTTAGAAATCCGAGGAAATATCATGAGAAAAACCAAAGTACTTTTGAAGGGAAAGACTATTCATTTGAATCCAGAGCTGAAGAGATTGGTGCTGCCTACCTGTCAGCAAATCCCAATGTGGCCGCAAGGATCAAAAGTGAAGACCCCATTGATGCCCTCAATCATTATCTTGAAGTTGGCATGCAAAATGGCAACTCCTTATTGCCAGCCAACAGTTTTGCTGCAAGTTGATGGGTCGACAATTTACTCACTTGGCCAAGGTTCACTGGAGGCTCGCCCAAAGCATGCTTAGCCGCACACCCTGATTGGCCGAACACGCTGATTGGCAGAACACTCTGATTGGCCTAACACCCTGCCGAGAGGCAACAGCTAGGGGCCTTAAAACCTGAACATGTTGTTGGCTTGAGGGGCGAGCCTTGATGGAGCCAGTAGAACAGCGCCATATTGCCGTCCTAAGCTGAACATTGAGCTGAGGAACCTCTGCCTTGGTGAACTTTCCTATGTGGGCATGGAAGTTGGCACATTGCAACGAGGTGCTTGGGCTAACACCCCTGGCCCAGCTGGCGTCTCAGACCCTGCCGCAAGGTAATAGCTGATGTCTTTGTTTGACTGGTTTGCTGATCGCCGCAAAGATCAGTTTGTTGGCAAGGTCCACCAGGAGCCCGATGAAGGAGACGGGCTCTGGAATAAGTGCGCAGAGTGCAGTCAGGTGGTTTATCGCAAGGACCTTCTGGCCAATGCCAGCGTCTGCAGCAGTTGCGGCTATCACAACCGCATCAACAGCGAGGAAAGAATCGCGTTGATTGCTGATATTGGCAGTTTCCAGGACCTTGATTCAAACCTGACGCCAACCGATCCACTCGCCTTCAAAGACCGCCGTGCCTATGCGGAACGGCTGCTGGAAAGCCAGGCTGCCACAGGACTCAAGGATGCCGTTGTCACAGGCATCTGTCAGGTGAACGGTATCCCCATGGCCCTGGCAGTGATGGACTTCCGCTTCATGGGCGGCTCGATGGGTTCCGTTGTCGGCGAAAAGATCACCCGCCTCGTTGAACGGGCCACAGCCAAGGGTCTACCCCTGTTGATCGTCTGCGCCTCCGGTGGAGCAAGGATGCAGGAGGGGATGCTCAGTCTGATGCAGATGGCAAAGATTTCTGCAGCACTGGAACGGCACAGAGAAGCGGATCTCCTCTACATGCCACTGCTCACCCATCCCACCACCGGAGGGGTCACCGCCAGCTTTGCGATGCTCGGGGATCTGATCCTGGCTGAACCCAAAGCTCTGATCGGCTTCGCCGGTCGACGGGTGATCGAGCAGACCCTGCGAGAAAAGCTTCCAGATAATTTTCAAACCGCCGAGTACCTCCAGGAGCACGGCTTTGTGGACACGATCGTGCCGCGCACACAACTGCGCAGCACCCTCGCCAATCTGCTGCAACTTCATGGTTACAGACCCCTTGAGAGCGTCAGTGCATGACGACAGCTCCACGCTCCTGGACAAAGAGACTGCTTGGCCAGCTGGCTCTGTTTTTCAGCTTGATTCTGATGCTGGTGCCCCAGAACCCCGTCCTGGCTGGGCCGGTCGAATGGCAGGAAGTGCCTGCCAGCGAGGCTGGTCAGCAATGGTGGGATATCGGCAGCCTGCGACGGGACCGAAACGGCCAGATGAGCGTGCTGACTCGCTTTTCACCAACGGCTGAGGACGGTGAGGCACCGGCAAGCGGAAGCCTCTATGTGATGAAGATCGACTGTGAACAGAACCTGTTCAAGGACACCCAGGTCAATGGTCTGCCCCGCTTCCGAGCCCAGTGGCAACCTTCAGGAGCTGATCCCCTGATCGACGCTGTGATCGATGAAGTCTGCAATGCAGGAGTGGCCTGAGTGACTGCGAATAACCTTGGCAACAAGCCCATCGGTGTGGCCCTTGCCGGCCTCGGATTCGGTGAAGCCGTGCATCTGCCTGCAATCAAGGCAAACCCCGATCTCGAGGTTGTGGCCCTCTGGCATCCACGCAGGGAACGCCTTGACCAGGCCTGCAGCGACCATGGCCTGAGCGGTGAATCGGATTGGACAGCGCTGCTCAACATCCCTGAGGTGGAGGCGGTGATCATCGCCACACCACCGGCCCCACGCTTTGAACTGGCTCAAACAGCCCTTGAAGCGGGCAAACACCTGCTTCTAGAAAAGCCTGTGGCCCTCGATAGCCACGACGTAGCCAGCCTGCAAAGACTGGCGCTGAAGCAGGGCTTAAGCGTTGCCGTGGACTTTGAATATCGTGCTGTGCCTTTGTTCATGCAGGCCAAGAGGCTGCTGGAGGAAGGGGCCGTAGGCACACCCTGGCTTGTGAAGCTCGACTGGCTGATGAGCAGCCGAGCCAATGCAGACAGACCCTGGAACTGGTATTCCCAGGCCGAGGAAGGTGGCGGTGTGATTGGAGCCCTGGGCACCCATGCCTTCGACATGCTGCATTGGTTGATCGGACCGACACGGCAGATCACAGGTCAGCTTTCCACCTCGATCCGAGAGAGGCCAGACCCCACATCAGCAGGCATGCGCCCCGTCAGCAGCGCCGATGTTGCTCTGGCTCAGCTCCAGCTGGAAGACATCCAGGGCCAGCGGATCCCAGCCCAGGTGAATCTCGCCGCGGTTGCCCGTCACGGGCGTGGCTGCTGGCTTGAGATCTACGGCAGCGAGGGAACAATCCTGCTTGGCAGCGATAACCAGAAGGACTATGTCCACGGTTTCGGACTCTGGACCGCAGCGGCGGGCGAACAGCTGCGCAGCATCAGCCCGGATGCCGACCTCAGCTTCCCAACAACATGGAGCGATGGTCGTATTGCCCCAGTGACCCGCCTGCTGGGCTGGTGGGTCGACAGCATTCGCACTCATCGTCCAATGGTTCCAGGCCTTTCAGAAGGGTTCAGCAGCCAGCAGGTCTGTGATCGCTTGATGGAATCAGCCGAGGCTGGCCAATCCCTGACCATCGTCTGAAAAGCAGGCCAACACAAGCTTGATAGCACGATCGGTGATCTTTGAGACGACATTGCGTAACGCCTGCTGGTCACCGAGACCAGGATGCCGGGAAAATCATTGCCTTCTTTCCCCAACTCCGCAATGGCCCTGAAGGATTACGCCAATGAGCTGAAAACCACCGCCAAGGCACTGGCTCAGTCAGGCAAGGGGATCCTTGCGGTGGATGAATCCACCAAGACCATCGGCAAACGGCTTGGCTCCATCGGTGTTGAGAACACCGAAGCCAATCGCCAGGCCTATCGCGGCATGCTTTTCACCACCGAGGGGCTTGGCCAGTTCATCAGTGGCGCCATTCTTTTTGAAGAGACCCTTTTCCAGACCCATGCCGATGGGGAGTCGATGGTGAAGAAGCTCGAGAAGCTTGGAATCATCGCTGGCATCAAAGTTGACCTGGGCCTGCGCCCCCTACCGGGTGCCCACCCCGTCGAGACCCTCTGCACCGGCCTTGATGGTCTTGTCGAGAGAGCCGCTGACTATTACGCCCAGGGAGCAAGATTCGCCAAATGGCGCGCCGTGCTGCAGATCACCAACGACGGCTGCCCATCAGAACTCTCGATCCGTGAGAACGCATGGGGCCTGGCCCGTTACGCCCGTTCCGTTCAGGAATCAGGCCTGGTGCCGATCATCGAGCCCGAAATTCTGATGGATGGTGACCATGTGATCGAACACACCGCCCACGTGCAGGAACGGGTGATCAAGGAGGTTTATTTCGCCTGTCAGGCCAACGGTGTGCTTCTCGAAGGCACCCTGCTGAAGCCTTCGATGACAGTTCAGGGAGCGGATTGCCCCAAGAAGGCTGATCCCCAGCAGGTGGCGGAAATGACGATCCGCACCATGGAACGCTGTGTTCCTGCCAGCGTTCCCGGAATTGTCTTCCTCTCAGGCGGACTCAGTGAGGAAGCTGCATCGGTTTACCTCAACCTGATGAACACCATCGAACGCAAGGCAACTTGGAATGTGGGCTTCTCCTACGGTCGCGCTCTGCAGCACTCCTGCCTGAAGGCATGGGCCGGCAAGGACACAGTCGCTGGGCAGAAAGCTCTGAGTGCACGTGCTCAGGCCAACTCCGAGGCATCCCAGGGACGCTATGTGACCGGTTCACAACCCTCCTCTGACGAGGAGCTGTTCGTCGCCGGATACACCTACTGAAGGCGTTGATCCGCCGGTTTCCAGGTTCTGCCAGGGCCGGCGGATCAATCAGAAAGAACACGATCCATCCGTGGATGCGGCAGTACGGGGTGACATTTCATACGTTCATCTTTTACACTCTCCGCCGCTGGTCCGGACTCGCCACGAGAACTGGGACCTCCATCACCCACGGAGACTTCAATGGCCCTCGTTCCGCTCAGGCTTCTGCTCGATCATGCAGCCGAAAACGATTACGGCATCCCTGCATTCAATGTGAACAACCTCGAGCAGGTTCAAGCAATCATGGAAGCGGCAGCAGAGACCGACAGCCCCGTGATCCTGCAGGCATCCCGAGGTGCCCGCAGCTATGCAGGTGAGATCTTCCTGCGACACCTGATCATTGCCGCCGTCGAAACGTATCCCGATATCCCGGTCGTGATGCACCAAGACCACGGCAACAGCCCCTCAACCTGCTTTGGGGCTGCCGCCAACGGTTTCACCTCCGTGATGATGGATGGCTCTCTCGAAGCAGACGCAAAGACCCCAGCCAGCTACGACTACAACGTTGCTGTGACCAAGGAAGTTGTGGGCGTAGCCCACGCCATCGGCGTGAGCGTTGAGGGTGAACTGGGCTGCCTGGGTTCCCTGGAGACCGGCATGGGTGAAGCTGAAGACGGCCACGGCTTCGAGGGAAAGCTTGATCACAGCCAATTACTCACAGATCCTGCCGAGGCCGCGGATTTCGTTGCCAAAACCAAGGTTGATGCCCTGGCCATCGCCATTGGAACCAGCCACGGTGCCTACAAATTCACCCGCAAGCCAACCGGTGAAGTTCTGGCGATCAGCCAAATTGCCAAGATCCATAAAGCCATCCCCAACACCCATCTGGTGATGCACGGCTCATCTTCCGTTCCCCAGGAATGGCTTGAGATGATCAATCAATACGGTGGTGCCATTCCTGAGACCTATGGAGTTCCTGTTGAAGAAATCCAGGAAGGCATCCGCAATGGCGTTCGCAAGGTGAACATCGACACCGACAATCGCCTTGCCTTCACTGCAGCCGTTCGTGAAGCAGCTGCCGCTGATCCTGGCAATTTTGATCCACGTCACTTCAACAAGCCAGCCCGTAAATACATGAAGCAGGTATGCCTGGATCGTTACCAACAGTTCTGGTGTGCCGGTAATGCCAGCAAAATCAAGCAGCGCGATATCAACTATTACGCTGCTCTTTATGAGAAGGGTCAACTCGATCCCAAAACGGCTGTTGCCGCCTGAAACTGAGCTCATAGCTACAGCTTGTCATCAACTAAAAAAGGGGCCTTTAGGCCCCTTTTTTCATCTCTATTACCGCTGCAAATATTGTCATCAACACAAGCATCAACGCAGCAGACTGAGTTGCCCATTGCCACCATCGAGACGGGCTTGAGGCCCAATTGGCAAAGCCATGTTCGGAAAGCCATGGCCGATTGGCAGATCCATCACCAGGGGAACACCCAGATCACCAAGACGCTCTTCAAGAAGCTCAGCCATCGAAAAATCACCTCGAAGAATGTCATCCTCTTTCCAGGTGAAACGACCACAACCCACGCCAGCGAGTCCACGAAGCAATCCTGAACTGCGCCACTGGGTGAGCATCCGGTCGACTCGATAGGGAGCCTCGCCCACATCTTCAAGAACAAGAATCGCGCCCTGCAGTGAAGGGAACCAGGGTGTCCCGATGAGATGGGTGGCCACGGTCAGATTGGTCACAATCAAGGGCCCGCTAGCGATCCCTCCGGCGAGTCCCCGGCCTCGAAGTGGTTCCACAGGTCGCCCACTGATCAAATCCACCGTGCGTTGCCATTGCGCTTCAGGTCCAGCGGTGGAACCATGCACTGCCCCAAGTAAAACCGCGTTCCACTGAGCCATTAGCAAGGCGCTGGAGTCGGAAGAGCCAAGGGTCCAGAAGGGGCGGGAGGGGAATCGAAAACCAGCTTCAAGGACCCGGGCAGCCCCCCAACCAGCTCCGACATAGATCACGCCATCCAGGCTCGGATCCCGCCATGCCTGCTCCAGAGCATCCCGTCGCTGGGCATCGGTGCCGGAGAACCACTGCCACTGACCCCTGACTGTTTCCGGGATCTCCAGCGTCCATCCCTGCTGCGCACAGCGCTCAACGAGGGGACTGAAGTCCGTGGATGGATCGATCCAGGTGCCGGGGTTGAGCGCCCGTAATCGTGATCCCTGACCAAGCGGTGAAGGGGCCAAGGCCCTCAGCCGGTTAAGGCGCGAGACCGCCCGAAGTGACCTGGCCGAGGCCAGGACTCCCGTTGCAGCCGCAAGTCCCAGGCCCAGCAGGGAGCGACGACGCATGCTCAGCCAAGCAGTGCCTGCAGGATCAAGCGTCCATCCAGGCCTCCGGTGACAGCATCACAGGCCCGCTCCGGATGGGGCATCAGTCCGAGCACATTGCCCGCCTTGTTGGTGATCCCGGCAATGTCCTGCACGGAACCGTTGGGATTGGCGGAATATCGCAACGCCACTGCGTCATCGTGCTCCAGCTGATGAAGGGTGCTTTCGCTGCATTGATAGCGACCTTCACCGTGGGCAATCGGCAGGCTGAGAGCATCACCACGGAGCTTGTTCTCAAGCCAGGGGGTGCGATTGCTCACCACGGTCAAGGCTGCATGCTCACAGATGAAATGAAGGTTGCGGTTTCTTGTCAGAGCACCGGGGAGCAAGCCGAGTTCGGTCAGAACCTGAAAACCGTTGCAGATCCCGAGGACACGTCCTCCACGTGCAGCGAAATCAAGCAGGGACTCCAGCACGGGGGCAAACCTGGCAATAGCGCCACAGCGGAGATAGTCCCCGTAACTGAAGCCCCCTGGCAGCACCACAGCATCAAGACCACTCAGGTCTCGCTCTTCATGCCAGAGGTAACGGGTGGCCATGCCAAGGCAGCCTTCTGTGGCCCAGCGCACATCCCGATCACAATTTGAGCCTGGGAAGATCACCACACCAATGCTCATGACGAAATCATCTCCAGGCTCCAGTTCTCAATCACGGGATTAGCCAGCAGACGATCACTGATCAACTCCAGGCGACGACGGGCTTCGCTCTCATCGGCAGCATCCAGTTCAAGCTCCACAGCCTTGCCGATGCGCAGCTTTTCAATTCCCTCAACACCCAGGCGAGCAGCGGCTGAGCGAGCCGCCTCCCCGGCTGGATCCAGCACCGAGGGGCGCAGACTCACCAG
>DASCPR010000312.1:0-4281 GCA_036012625.1 Prochlorococcaceae cyanobacterium Fu_MAG_50 | reverse complement strand
ATCCTCAGCGCGTTCCCGCCCCACACCGAAGACAACAAGCTGCATCGGCTGCCGACCTGGCGCCCGCCACCAGGCGGCATCGTGGCGGGCCTCGCTCATCCAGCCGGCCTTGCTCCAGAGCACACTGCCTTCAGGTAATCCTTCCCCCAGGAAGCCATCCACCTGATTCTCAGGATCAGCCTTTCTCTGCAGGGGATCCAGGGATCTGAAAAGCAGTTCCCGCAGCCGCTTACAGGCTGGTGGAGACACCACGGCATCCAGCATCACCGCCTCAAGCATGCGTGCCGTCGCCGCTGTCGTTAAAGCATTGCGATTGTCATTTCCAGGGCCATAGAAATCACGTTCTCGGCCATATGGGCCCTCGCCCCAGGTCTTCTGGCAACAGTTCACCCCCTCCAGCTCAGGCCAGTCGAGTCGACGCAACCAAGCATTGACGAGCTGGCGCTGACGCTTCCAGGCCCGCCAGCGTTCCGGGGGCAGGGATGGACCACTTGTGGTGCCGGAGAGCAGGTCGAGCACAAGACCAGTGGCATCATTGCTGGAATCAGCGATCATGTCCCGCAACGCCCTGCGCAGCTCTTCGGATTCGGGCAGGATGCCCCCCCTGATCCAGTCTTCTACGGCCACGGCATAGATCAGCTTGACCACACTGGCTGGATAGAGGGGCCTCCCCTCGGACCATGTCGCACCGAATCCATGCCCTGGAGATGGCTGCTGCTCGTCATAACGAATCCAGGTCAAGGCCAGGCAGCTCTGCAGATCGGGCCTGCCTTCGGCCGCCAACCGATCCAGCAGCCTCGCCAGCTCAGACTCCATGACCGGGTCAGGACGGTAGAACGCCATAACGCTGGCAACTGACTCAGTGACCCTAAGCACTCTCCAGGAGCGGGACCTAAAAATCCCCGGCAGTTGTTGGACCCTGCAAAGCAGTGTGAATGGCTATGCCGCCCCCAGCGGTGACGGACTCGCCACCCAGGCCGCCTGTGGACGCAGCTTTGAGGTGATCGAGCCGCCTGCAGCTGCAGAAGCTGAGCCAGGGGAAGGCGGCTCAGAACGCCTGAGAGTCCGGTTACTGGAGGACGGCTATCCCTGCTGGCTTGCACTGTCCGATCTGCTGGAACAGGTTTCGCCCTGCGGTGCCTGGCAACCCCTGTTGCTGAGCCCTGCTGTGATTGAGCAACGCCTGCCAGAGGTGCTGGGTTGCCTGGATCACGCCGCCAGGCAAACGAACACCTACCTATGGGGCGGCACCCTGGGCCCTGATTTCGATTGTTCAGGCTTGGTTCAGTGGGCCTTTGCCAGCTGTGGAATCTGGCTTCCCCGGGATGCGTACCAACAGGAACGGTTCTGCAGATCTCTCCCCATCGCAGCCAACAAAACCACTGCACTCCGTGAGGGTGATCTGGTTTTTTTCGGCACCCCTGATCGGTGTACCCATGTGGGGCTTCACCGCGAACAAGGGCGCTACTGGCACAGCTCCGGCCATGAACACGGTCGCAATGGCATCGGTTGCGATGGCCTGGATCCAGCAGACACCCATCCAGTGGCGAGCCACTACAGGGCCGAACTGCGCGGAGCCGGTCGAGTGGTGCGCTGCCATGACGGCACGACCCTGCCCTGACAGACAATGATGAAGTTGCACCGAATCAAGGACCGGCACCGGCATGACCTCGTCCCTGGATCTCTCCGTGGTTGTGCCGCTCTACAACGAAGAGGAGAGCCTTCCAGAGCTTGTCAATCAACTGCTATCAGCCCTGCGAGGCAGCGGTGAACGCTTTGAGCTGGTCCTGGTCAACGATGGCTCCACGGACGGCACAGCGGATGCACTGGAACGGCTCAGCGCCGAAGTGCCCGAACTGGTGGGCGTGGTTCTACGCAAGAACTATGGCCAGACGGCAGCCATGGCCGCAGGTTTTGATGTGAGCCGCGGTGAGGTGATTGTCAGCCTGGATGGGGATCTGCAGAACGATCCGGCCGACATTCCGATGCTGCTTGCCAGGCTCAGGGAGGGTTACGACCTTGTCAGCGGCTGGCGTCACCAGCGTCAGGACGCTGCAATCCAACGCAAACTCCCATCAAGGCTTGCGAATCATCTGATCGGGCGCGTCACAGGCGTGCGCTTGCATGACTACGGCTGTTCCCTCAAGGCCTACCGCAGCGAGGTGCTTGCCGACATGCGCCTTTATGGCGAGCTGCACCGCTTCCTGCCGGCCCTGGCCTTCATCGAGGGCGCCAGGATCACCGAGGTGAAGGTGAATCATCGCTCCCGCCGCTTCGGCCAGAGCAAATACGGCATCGATCGCACCTTTCGTGTGCTGATGGATCTGCTCACCGTGTGGTTCATGAAGCGATTCCTGACCCGGCCGATGTATGTCTTCGGATTCGCTGGGCTACTGGCGATGGCAGCAAGTCTTCTGGCCAGTGCCTATCTGCTTGTGATCAAGGTGATGGGGGAGGACATTGGCAATCGGCCACTGCTCACACTCGCCGTGGTTCTTGGGCTTGCGGGGGTGCAGTTGTTCTGCTTCGGCCTTTTGGGTGAACTGCTGATTCGCACGTACCACGAAAGCCAGGGGCGGCCGATCTATCGCATCCGGGCAACATTTCGCGGCGGCCGGCCAGGTTGAGCAGCCTGGCGGCGTGGCGCACCTCGGTAGCGCTCCATGGCCTCAGCGGCGGCAACCACCACACGACTGTCGGAATCCCGCAGGCCCTGGCGCAGCACTGGCAGCACTGACACATGCCGCCAGTGGGCTGCACGTTGCACAGCCTCAAGCCGCTGATCAGGCCCAGCCGCCATGGCAGCACTGAGCTTGCGCTGCAGAGAGAGACGCTCCTGCACCGTTGCTGGCGCTTGCCAATCCGGTTCAGCCGTAGGCACCCCTGCGCTGAGCTGTTCTGGAGGCGTGAAGGCTGATTCCACCAGTGATAACTGGACCCTGTTCAAGGCCGCCACGTTGCTGGCATCGGTGCTGCTGAGCAAGGACTTGCCTGGACGCCTGCCAAGGCCCCAGAGCACCATCACCAGGACAAAGGCAGCCGCACCAGCGACAAAATTGGGCATGGGAATCGACTCTCCTGGCTCCGATGGTG
The DNA here is from genome assembly GCA_036012625.1 of Prochlorococcaceae cyanobacterium Fu_MAG_50. Taxonomy (GTDB): domain Bacteria; phylum Cyanobacteriota; class Cyanobacteriia; order PCC-6307; family Cyanobiaceae; genus DASCPR01. Next base: position 1,188 of record DASCPR010000312.1, on the reverse strand, counting down.
CGGGATGGGCCTGGCAACGTCCATAAAAGATTGCTGGATTGAACTTTTATGTCGCCCCGGCAGGTCTAAAAGAACGTGAAGAAGTGCAATCTCTACACTGTCTGAGAATCTTTTGGCACAGCCATGACTGGAGAATTTGTCGCTGCCTGGATGCCAGCAGTGTTCGTGCCCATTATCGGAATCGTCTTACCCGCTGCTTTCATCGTTTTTGTGGGAAGCCAGATCACCGCCACAGACTGACCTGCTGCCGCGTCGTTCCAACCCAACCGACTTCCTGACACCATGACCGTGACTCCAGCCGCCGATCCCTGCGTTGGGAATCTGGCAACCCCAGTGAACAGTGGCTACTTCATGAAAGCCCTGATCAACAACCTTCCCTTCTATCGCCACGGACTCTCTCCCAACTTCCGCGGCCTTGAAGTGGGCGCAGCCTTCGGATATCTGCTCTACGGACCCTTCACGATCTGCGGCCCGCTCCGTGCCACGGACTTCGCTCAGACAGCAGGTCTGCTGGCGACCATTGGCGCCATTCACATCCTCACTGCACTGTTCGTCTGCTACAACCTCCCCGGCAAGGCACCCGTTGTCCCGCCAGCGGATGTCACCGTCAATAATCCTCCTGCAGATCTGTTCACCAGATCAGGCTGGTCAGACTTCACCAGCGGTTTCTGGCTCGGTGGTTGCAGTGGCGCTGCCTTCGCCTGGTTCCTCTGCGGAACGCTTCATCTCGACATGCTGCTGCAGCTCCCTTACGGCATCTGGGTCGCCGGCTGAATTCGAGTCTTCGGCTTATAGCAAACCCCTCTAACCCCAAGCCCCTGATGACTGAAACCAGCCATCAGGGGCTTTTCTACTGCCAGGATTTCCTCAGTCTGAGGGGAATCCAGTGCGGTCGATGTCCCAGCCGTTCCTGAGGCGGCCGGTTCTCACCATCGTCTGCAGCCTGCTGATCCTGCTCGCCGGTTTGGTTTCGATGGCGGGACTGGGGCTTGAGGATCTGCCGCCCCTTGCGCCGACAAGGATTTCCGTCAGGGCCACATTCCCAGCGGCAGGTCCTGAAGTTGTCGAACAGAGTGTCACCACAATTCTCGAGCAACAGCTGAACGGGCTTTCAGGGCTGGACAGCATCAGCTCCCGCAGCACTCAGGGTGCTGCAAGCCTGAGCCTTCGATTCAGCAGCGGTGACCC
>DASCPR010000311.1:0-10551 GCA_036012625.1 Prochlorococcaceae cyanobacterium Fu_MAG_50 | reverse complement strand
TTTCGAACGTTGCGCGCTGGCCATGCTGAGTTTCACGTCAGCTCAGATCATTCCCGGATGAACTGGCTAAGGGTTGGGAGCACCACTGCAAAGCCCATGGCATCCTCCAACTCAACTTGCAGCCACGCTGCAAGGGTTTCGGTATTTGCCAGTCCTGGACGCTATGTGCAGGGAGCCGGTGCCACTGAGGAGCTTGGTCGACAGCTCAAGCATGTGGGCATTCAAGGCCGGTTGCTGGTGATTGCCGGTGGCACCGCATTGCGACAGCTTCAGGAGATCTGGCGAAGAGTGTTACCGCCAGAAGGGATTGATCCCGTTATTGAGCAGTTCAGTGGCGAGTGCAGCCAAGCTGAGATCGATCGACTTTCAGGCCTCGGTCAAGCGGAAAGGTTTGCGGCTGTCTTGGCAGCCGGTGGGGGCAAAGCTGTGGACACAGCCCGAGCCGTTGCCGACGATCTAGGCCTACCAGTTGTGGTGACACCAACCCTGGCAAGCACCGATGCTCCCTGCAGTGCCTTGTCAGTGATTTATACAGCTGATGGCAGTTTCGAGCGCTATCGCTTCTACGGACGTCACCCACTGCTGGTCCTTGTGGACACCGCTGTTATCGCCCGTTCACCGAAACGTCAGCTTGTTTCTGGGATTGGCGATGCACTGGCGACCTGGTTCGAAGCCCGTACGGTTCGCGAAGCCTGTGCTCAGAACCAGATTGGAGGGCTGCCAACAACCACTGGCACAGCTCTAGCCAAGCTCTGCTGTGAGGTGCTGCTTGCTGATGGTCCCGCAGCTGTGTCGGCCCTGGAGGTTGGCGCGGTGACACCGGCACTGGAGCGATTGGTCGAAGCCAACACACTCTTATCAGGGCTTGGCTTTGAAAGTGGAGGCCTGGCTGTGGCCCATGCCGTCCATAACGGCTTCACCGAACTCTCCTCAACCCATCATTGCCTCCATGGCGAGAAAGTCGCCATGGGATTGCTCACCCAACTGGTCCTCGAAGGGCGGCCCCATGGAGAGCTGAAGGAGATCCTTGCCTTTCAGAAGGCCATTGGTCTGCCGATCAGCCTCGCCGAGGTGGGTGTGGATCACAACAAGCAGGACGACATCCACAGGATTGCCAGCCGCAGCGTCGCCCCAGGGGAGACAAGTCATCACGAACCCTTTGAGGTCACAGCTGCAGCGGTGGCTGATGCTTTGCTGGCCGCAGATGCCCTCGGCCGTCAATGGCTCAGTTAGATGCAGTTGATCCCGTTCTTCAGACAGGCTGATCTGCAGGGCCGCACCAGCCTTGAGGGGACGAATGGAATTGATCCGCAGTTTGATCAGCAGATCGTTTTGCAACCTCTTGATCGGCCTTGAGGCCCGATTGCTTTGGCTCAGATCTGGCAGTTGAGATGCAGGCAGTCGTTGAGTTGCTTGTCGCGATGGTCCATCAAGGTGGCAAGCCATCTGGCTGCTTCCACAGGAGCGATCGCTTTATGACGCAGCACCTCACAGATCACTCGATAGAGGGGTTCGCCCTCGCTCTCAAGCATCATCTGCTCATCCAGCGCCAGGAGTTGTTCGGGTGTCCTGCAGGAACGCAGCTTCTCGAGAACGTCATTGCGAAGGGTTCTAAGCATTCTGAAGATCACGATGACGACATGGACCATCGTCTCAGCTGAGATTTTCTGATCTTCAGAGTTATTAAGAAAAATGGAACAACTGGCACTCGAGCCCGGTTGCACTGGGCCGTTGCAGACGGGCAAGCGCGTTCAGGGCCGGGCGGTGTTCTGCAACTGCGTCCAGATCGCCAACGCCTCGATCGACTGAATTCCTTCGCGGCGGTCACCATCGGGGAGGACCCAGGTCGGATAAGCCCTCACCTCAGCCTTCATGCAGGCGGCAGCCTGCTTGGGCAGTTGTTTCGGTTTCCGGCATTCCACATAAGGCACTTCAGATCCAGCCTGCCTGCCGAAAAGACTCATCTGGCGAAAACAGGCCGGGCAACTCCATGAGCCGTAGAACACGGCACCGATGGCTTTGAGATGGCGTGCCACCGCCAGCTGTTCGCTACTGGACTCCTGAATTGGCTCGCCCACCGTTCCACTCCATTTGCCGGCATGTACAACGACGGAACTTGCGGCCAGCATCAGGCCAAGGGTTGCGCTGGCGATCAGGGGGAATCGCAGAACCAGGCGGTTGGGATGGGTCTGCTGCCGAGCCATTGGCTTGATCTTGAGGTTGGCAGAAAACTAAGGGGGATTGATGACGTTCGGGCATCACTCCATGCCGACCAGTGCACTGTCGCGAAAGAGCTGAGAAACTAAACCGGCGAATGGCCCTGGGCCGAATCCTTGCCATGGCCGGCAGCGGTTACAAAGATTATTTCAAGGTTCTGGGAGTGGAACGCAACGCGGATGCGGCTGCGATCAAGCGCGCCTTCCGCAAGCTTGCCCGTCAGTATCACCCGGATGTGAATCCTGACGACAACAGTGCTGAAGCGAAATTTAAAGAGGTGAACGAGGCCTATGAGGTGCTCTCCGATCCCGAGAAGCGGCAGAAATATGAACAGTTCGGGCAGTACTGGAGTCAAGCCGGAGGCATGGGGGGGGGTGGACCTGCCGGTGCAGGTTTTGATGTTGATTTCGGTCGTTACGGCAATTTCGACGACTTCATCAATGATCTGCTGGGCCGTTTCTCAGGCCCACAGGCGTCCTCAGGTTTTGGCCGTGGTGGCTTCCCAGGTGGCGGCTTCTCAGGAGGTTCGGGTTTCCCGGGAGGTTCAGGGTTCCCGGGAGGCGCTGGCTTTCAGAAAGGTGCCTCCAGGGCACCTCTGAATCTTGATGCCGAAGCCACCGTGAAAGTCAGTTTCGCGGAAGCCTTCCGTGGAACGGAGCGCACACTCTCTGTCAACGATGAGCGGGTGCAGGTGAGGATTCCTGCAGGGGTCAAATCCGGATCACGGCTCCGCCTCAAAGGCAAGGGCAACCTCCAGCCCGGAACAGGCAGAAGGGGAGATCTCTATCTGAACCTGGAACTGCAACCCCATGAGATCTGGCGTCTTGATGGGGATCAGCTGCGTGGGGAGCTGCCTGTTGCCGTGGATGAGTTGCTGCTCGGAGGCAATGTCAGCGTGGTGACCCCAGATGGGGAAGCCACCGTCACCATCCCAGCGGGAACGCCCCCGGGGCGAAGCCTGCGCTTGAAGGGCAAGGGCTGGCCCTCCGCCAGCGGTGGACGGGGTGATCTGCTGCTGACTCTCAGCCTGAAACTGCCGGAGCAATGGTCAGAGGAGGAGAAGAAGTTGCTCAAGCAACTGCAAGGTTGTCGAAGCACTGATCCGCGACAGTCCTGGCGCACTTCTGCTCAGCTCTGAGACAGTTCTACGATCATTGGCCGTTCCACCGGTCCTGATGGATCTCACCTATCGCCCCCGTCGCTTGCGCCGTTCCCCAGCACTGAGGGCAATGGTGCGTGAGCACAGCCTCTCAGCGGCAGATTTCATCTATCCCCTGTTCGTTCATGAGGGGGCAGATGTGGAACCGATCGGAGCCATGCCCGGCGCCAATCGCTGGAGTCTTGACAGTCTGATCGGGGAGGTTCAACGCGCCTGGGACCTGGGGATCCGATGTGTGGTTCTGTTCCCGAAGGTGGCGGAAGGCCTCAAGAGTGAAGATGGAGCGGAGTGTTTCAACGAACACGGTCTGATTCCTCGCGCCATCCGACGACTCAAGCAGGAGCTGCCGGAGATGACCGTGATGACCGATGTGGCCCTGGATCCCTATTCCTGCGATGGTCACGACGGCATTGTCAGTGCCGAGGGGGTGGTGCTCAATGACGCAACGATCGAACAGCTCTGTCAGCAGGCGGTGGTTCAGGCAAAGGCCGGTGCAGATCTGATCGGCCCCAGCGACATGATGGATGGGCGGGTCGGCGCCATCCGTGAAGCCCTGGATGACGAAGGCTTTGAACATGTTGGGATCATCAGCTACACAGCTAAATACGCCTCTGCTTATTACGGCCCTTTCCGGGAGGCACTTGATTCCGCCCCTCGGGCTGCAGGAGGCAAGCCGATCCCAAAAGACAAAAGCACCTACCAGATGGATCCGGCCAATGGCCGTGAGGCGATCACAGAAGCCCAGCTCGATGAGCAGGAGGGAGCAGACATTCTCATGGTCAAGCCCGGGCTCGCCTACCTAGACATCATCCATCGTCTGCGTAGCGAATCTGAACTGCCGATCGCCGCTTACAACGTCAGTGGTGAATACTCGATGGTGAAGGCAGCAGCGGAACGGGGCTGGATCGAAGAACGGGCCATCGTGCTTGAAACCCTGCTCAGCTTCAAGCGTGCAGGAGCCGACCTGATTCTCACCTATCACGCCTGTGACGCTGCGGCTTGGTTGAAGCAGGGATGATCCCCATCAGCCAAGCCAACTGGGCTGCCGCCATGGCTCAGAACTCTGGTGATTGTCAGGAACCCTCTGTTCAGACCCTCCCCCCTTGGGGTTTCTGGCGTTCCAGAATGAATGCAGCACTTTGCCATCCCGCAATGAGGCCTGTTCCATGGCTCGGCCAAAGAGCCCCACTTGAACGGAGTCAGGACCTTGGAGGCGCCATCTGCAGAGATCCCGTCAGGCAACCGGTTTGGCGAGCTGAGGACCGGTGTCATCAGGAAACAGGCCATGAACCCCGATTTTGCTGGAGCTGATACAGCGCTTCGGGAGACCCTGAACCTGCTGGAGTGGCCCCGTCTTTGTGAACACCTGGCAGGGTTCGCCAGCACCAGTCAGGGCCGCAGAGAATGCCGCAACCTCTGCCTGCCTCCTGATCTGAGCTCAAGCCAGCTCAGACTGGCTGAAACCCGGGAGATGGGTGTTCTCGATGGTCTCATCGAGGGAGGCCTGAGCTTTCAGGGCGTCCATGAGCTTGAGCCCATCCTGCTCCGTTGCAGCAAAGCTGGAGTCGCCACTGGGGAGGAGTTGCTTGCCGTTGCGGAAACCCTTGCCGCCGCAAGGCGCCTGAGACGTCAGATTGATGATCAGGAACTCAGACCTGTCTGCACTGATCTGCTGCAGGACGTGGCCACACTTCCCGAGCTGGAACAACAGCTCAAGTCTTCCCTCGAAGAGGGTGGTCGGGTTGCCGATCGAGCCAGTGCAGCGCTGGCGGATTTTCGTCGTCAAGCCCAGGGTCTGCGCCAGGAACGCCGTGCTCGTCTTCAGGAGGTGATCCGGCGTGGTGCGGCCATGCTTCAGGACACGGTGGTGGCGGAACGTCATGGCAGGCCCGTCCTTGGCGTGAAGGCCGGAGCGGTGGGCCAGGTGCCTGGATTGGTGCACGACAGCTCGGCTTCCGGCAGCACGGTGTTTGTTGAGCCTCAGTCGGTGATCTCTCTCGGCAATCGACTTGCGGAGGTGGAGGCTCGCATCCGCACAGAAGAGCAGCGGGTGCTCAAGAGCCTCAGTGCAGAAGTTGCGGAGTCTGTCCCATCCCTGGAGCTGCTGGCCGGGGTTCTGCTGCAACTCGATCTCGCCCTGGCTCGCGGGCGTTATGGCCATTGGCTTGGTGGTGTTCCTGCCAGGCTGGAGGCGGATGGGGACAGCCCCTTCAGCCTCAGGGATCTTCGCCACCCCCTGCTCGTCTGGCAGCAGCGTCACGAACAGGGGGCAGCCGTTGTGCCGATCAGCATGGAAGTCTCTTCCACCCTGAGAGTGGTTGCGATCACCGGCCCCAACACCGGTGGCAAGACGGTGACGCTGAAAAGCATCGGCCTTGCGGCTCTGATGGCGCGGGCCGGAATGCTGTTGCCCTGCTCCGGCCAGCCGTCTCTGCCGTGGTGCGCCCAGGTTATGGCGGACATCGGCGATGAGCAGTCGCTGCAGCAGAGCCTCTCCACCTTCAGTGGCCATGTGAAGCGGATCAGCAGGATTCTGAAAACCCTTGCTGAAGGCCCTTCCCCTTCCCTGGTCCTGCTCGATGAAGTTGGTGCGGGCACTGATCCCAGTGAGGGCACTGCACTGGCCATGGCTCTCCTGCGCAAACTTGCTGATCAGGCTCGGCTCACGATCGCCACCACCCATTTCGGTGAACTCAAGGCTCTCAAATACAGCGATCCACGCTTTGAAAATGCCTCTGTGGCCTTTGATGTGGACAGCCTCTCGCCGACCTATCAGCTCCAATGGGGAATCCCAGGCCGCAGCAATGCCCTGGCCATCGCGACTCGACTCGGTCTCGATGCCTCGCTGATTGAACAGGCCACAGAACTGCTGGGTCCCCGTGGGGATGGAGAGGTAAACGCAGTGATCCAGGGCCTGGAAGAGCAACGCCAGCGTCAACAGGCCGCTGCCGAAGATGCAGCCGCTCTGCTGGCGCGTACTGAATTACTCCACGAAGAGTTGCTGACGCGCTGGCAGCAGCAGCGGCAGCAATCCGCTCAACGGCGGGAACAGAGTCGCGAAAAGCTTGAGACCTCGATCCGGGCAGGCCAGAAGGAAGTGCGTTCCCTGATCCGACGTCTTCGCGATTCCAGGGCCGATGGTGATCTGGCCCGCCGGGCCGGGCAGCGTCTGCGCAGACTTCAAGATGACCATCGTCCCCAGCCCGAACGACGCCAGCATCAGAACTGGAGCCCGCAGGTGGGTGATCGGGTGCGCCTGCTGGCCCTCGGCAAGGCTGCTGAAGTGCTGGCGATTTCCAATGACGGCCTGCAACTCAACCTGCGTTGCGGCGTGATGCGCTCAACGGTTGAGTTGGCGGCCGTTGAAAGTCTCGATGGCCTCAAGCCTTCCCCCCCCCAAGCGGTGGTGAGCCTGACTGGCAGTTCAGGCCTGGGCCGCAGAGGGGCGGAGGTTCGAACCAAGCGGAACACCATTGATGTGCGCGGGCTTCGCGTGCATGAAGCGGAATCCACTGTTGAAGAACATCTGCGCAGTGCCAACGGCCCCGTCTGGGTGATTCACGGCATTGGGACCGGCAAGCTCAAGCGGGGGCTGCGGGCCTGGCTGGAGACGCTGCCCTATGTGGAGAGCGTTAAAGATGCTGAGCAGGGTGATGGTGGGACCGGCTGCAGTGTGATCTGGTTGCATTAGTTCAGCCGGGGCCGCCGCGAGCAAGCTGCACCGGCATGGAATCTTGGGCAGAGGTGTCCTGGGGAGACGCAATCGCTTCGCCGCTGCTGTCAAACAATCGCCAACCGCGGGGATCGGGCTCGAGATGAATGGTGCTGCCAACCGTTGCCGCCAACTCCGGCGACGCTCTCACCTGAATGAGATGGTTGCCTTCCAGCAATCGGCAGGTGATCAACTGCTCATTGCCGAGCATTTCTGAATGGCTGATTTCAGCCGCGAGATTGCGATTGGTGGCTGGGGCCACACGCCAGTGTTCAGGACGCAGTCCCGCAGTCAAGGCCAGTCCTTGCATCGAAAGAATTGCCGCAGCGAGAGGACCTTCAACCGGAAACTTGCTGGAACCAAGCAGAAGGCAGCTGCCCTTGGCCACCGTCACAGGCAACACGGCCATGGGTGGGCTGCCGATGAATTGCGCCACAAACAGGTTGGACGGCCATTGATACAGACTCATCGGCGTGCCGAGTTGCTGCAACTTGCCCTGGTTGAGTACCGCGATCCTGTGTCCCATGGTCATGGCCTCCACCTGGTCATGGGTCACGTAGATGGTTGTGGTGCCGAGCTGACGCTGCAGGTCAACAATCTGAGCTCTGGTGCTGTTGCGCAGTTTCGCGTCCAGGTTGCTGAGGGGCTCATCCATCAGGAAAACATCCGGATGCCTCGCCATGGCACGACCAAGGGCAACCCGTTGTTTCTGGCCTCCCGAGAGTTCCTTGGGCCTGCGGCTTAACAAAGGTGTGAGTTCAAGGGCCTTGGCCACCTCTGTGGTGCGGGATTCAATCCTGATTTCCCGCTTCGAGTTCAGCTGCAGCGATCGAGGCCAGTGGCGGCTGACACGATGCAGAGCATCCTGAAGACGGTCCCTCAGGGCAAGAGGTCTGCTGCGTCTCAGCCCGAAGGCCAGATTGTCCCGCACACTCAGATGGGGATAAAGCGCATAACTCTGGAAGACCATGGCGACATTTCTCTGGGCCGGCCGCAGCCGACTGACCAAGCACTCCCCCACATAGATCTCTCCCTTGGACGGTTGATCGAGACCAGCAAGCAATCTCAGCAGGGTGCTTTTGCCACAACCTGAAGGGCCCACCAAGACAAGAAACTCGCCATCGACAATCTCGAGATCAAGATCTCGGATCACATCCACGGCTGCACCATTGCCCTTGCCTGGATAGGACTTGCTCAAAGCAACGAAGCGAACCCCAGCCAACCAGCCACCTCAGATCAGGCTGATCTTAAGGTTGGTGATTGGCCGAACAGGGCGTCAGCCGTGCAGTTCATTGATCAGGCACGTATCACGATGCGAGGTGGCCATGGCGGCGATGGGATCGTGGCCTTTCGGCGGGAGAAATATGTGCCGGCGGGTGGTCCAGCTGGAGGGGATGGAGGCAATGGAGGCAATGTGGTGCTGGAAGCTGATGCCAATCTGCAGACCCTGCTCGATTTCAAATACAAGCGCCTGTTCGCAGCCGTGGATGGGCGCCGTGGTGGCCCCAACCGCTGCACCGGGGCCTCAGGCAAGGATCTCGTGGTGACGGTGCCATGCGGCACAGAGGTGCGGCACCTCAGCACAGGAATTCTGCTGGGGGACCTCACCAGCCCAGGGGAACAGCTGATCATCGCCTTCGGAGGCCGGGGTGGATTGGGGAATGCCCACTACCTGAGCAATCGCAACCGGGCACCGGAAAAATGCACCGAGGGGCGTGAAGGAGAGGAATGGTCTCTGCAGCTGGAACTGAAACTGTTGGCGGAAGTGGGGATCATCGGTCTCCCCAATGCCGGCAAAAGCACCCTGATCGCTGTTCTGTCAGCGGCTCGGCCAAAGATCGCTGACTATCCATTCACAACCCTTGTGCCAAATCTCGGGGTGGTGAGAAGGCCCAGCGGTGATGGCACGGTGTTTGCCGATATCCCCGGACTGATTGCAGGCGCAGCCCAGGGGGCAGGGCTTGGTCATGACTTCCTGCGCCATATTCAGCGCACGCGGCTGCTGATCCATCTTGTGGATGTTGGGGCCGAGGATCCGATTGAGGATCTCCTTGTGGTGGAGAGGGAATTGCTCGCCTATGGCCATGGCCTGGGGGATCGGCCGCGCTTATTGGTGCTCAACAAACAGGAACTGGTGAACGAGGCCCATCTGCAAACCGTGATCAAGGAGCTTGAAGCCGCCAGTGGCCTCAAGGTGATTGTGATTTCAGCGGCCATGGGGCGAGGGCTGAATGAACTGCTGGATCAGGTCTGGATTGAACTCGGTGTCTGAAGGTCTGAAGTGTGAGTGACAACATTTCGACTTGATGGCCTGCCTGGCCTGAGCCATAACGGGTAACCAGCCATAGAGCCATGACCTTCTTCTGCTGTTTCGATCAGAAGGGAGCAGTGATTGCCCGCTGCCAGACCCGTGAGGAGATTGAGGTGCTGCGGCGGATGGGACGCCCCATTGCCGAAGTGCGTGAAATGTCTAATGAGGAGTCGGTGGTGTGCAGCCTGACTGGCAGCCCTGCGGATTTCAACGAGGAAGTCTGAACCGCCGGAATCGCTCCCAAAGGAGAGGCGCTGCTGCAAGCAGAGCCGATTTGGGGAAGAGCCAGCTGGGACATGCTCAGCAGGGTTCAGAGATCCATTTCAGGCCTTGCCAGCAGCAGCATTGAGCAGCACTTCAACACCCAAACGACTTGATTGAATCGTATTTTCAGATCAAAGCCACTGGGGAATAGCACTTTCAAAGAACAAGATATACGCGCCAGAAAAAACGTGAAAAATTATTGCTCTCATTACAATTCTGCTGAACTACAAGCCTATATTCGTCATGCCGTCTGATCACGCCAAACAGCTGCAATTGCTGGTCAAAAGGTTAAAATAGTGCTTACCTTTACTAGAGGCCTCCGTCGCCGGTGATTACAAAGAACTTTAGGCATGTTCTGAGCATGCTTTATCTCAAAGGCCTGATCACCTTCAACTGAAGCCATGATTGCCTACACCTGAAGGGTGTTGAAGCTGGGTTAAGGCTGGGATTGTGGTGGAACAGTAAATGGAGAGCCCCCATGACTGCCAAGTCAGAAGGTTTGACACCTGTCGTGATCACAGAAACACCCAGACAGACTTTTGACGTGCAGATGCCGGCGCTGCCTTTGGCTGTAACTGCAGGGCTTGATTACCTCCAAGTCAACGCCATCAACCATGCTGTGGCCTCGATCAATCATGGCCTGGGCAAGCTTTTGAAAGAGACCGCCGCCACCTTGGTGCAACTCAAGCAGAAAGTTCCTGCGGGCAACTGGCTGACCTTCCTTGATTCCAAATCAATTCCGCTCAAAGCCTGGCATTGCCAGAACTTAATCAGAGCCAATGACTGGTTGCAGAGCAATGTTGTGACTGATGAGCAACTAACAACCATTGGCTATGGAACGATCGCCAGGATTTCCGCTTCCCTGCCAGTCGCCCAGAAAACAATGGG